>JANNOT010000498.1:0-15591 GCA_031399375.1 Paraoceanicella sp. | reverse complement strand
AGGGACGCCGGTCGCGTCCACCACCACGTCGATCAGGCCCGATTCGAGCAGGGTGCTCACATCCTGGGACAGCGCGATGCGCCCGGCCTCGATGGCGGAGTTGAGCGCGTCGCCGGTGGTGGTGACCTGACCCCGGTCGGGATCGCCATAGGCGATGGTGACGGCGCGGGCGGCGGCCTGGGGGTTAAGCTCCGAGATCGCCCCGATGGCGATGCCCTGCATGTGGGCGACGCGCGCGACGATGTCGGTCCCCATCTCGCCCGCGCCGACAAGGCCGATGCGGATCGGCCGACCGCCCGCAGCCCGGGCGGCGAGATCGCGCGCAAGCCCCGTCAGTGCGACATTGGTCGGCATGGAGGACCCCCTGAACCACTGCGTCATCGGGATTATGCGAACATTGTGCAGATTGTCAATGCAATAGTACAGTCTCGTTCTGCTGCGACGCACCATGAAACAGCGATTGACAGGCACTGGCGCCGTACACATGATGGTTGTGAAAACTGTATGTTCATGCAGCGGCCGGGCCGACGGAGGTATGGCCATCCGAGACAGGCTTTGTCGCGCGACATGGACGGGGTTATCGTGCCGAAACCAGGGAGGAACAAAAACATGCTCATCGGAACCGGGGGACCGTCGCGGCGGTCCGTCCTGCGCTATGGCGCGGCGTTTGGCGCCCTGTCGGGCCTGGGGGGACTGGCGCGCCCCGCGCGGGCGCAGGGATTGCCCGACCCGCAGGCCGTGCTCGACCGCATCACGGTCGAGGGCTATGTGCGCGAGGATTACCGCACGCTCTACGCCATGACCAACGAGCCGCTGTGGGATCCCGCCAAGGACTGGATCCGCACCGTGGACTGGGAGGCGGTGCGGTCGGCCCAGGCGGGCAAGACCGTGCGCTTTGCCATCGGCGCCGCCGACCAGGAATCGGCTGCCGAGGGGCTCGTGCCGTTCGAGCAGCTTTCGGGCATCACGGTCGAGCTTGTCCCGATCCCCGATGACAGCTTTTACGACAAGGCGGTGGCCGAGTTCATCTCGGGCAACGCGTCGTTCGACGCACTCCAGTTCTTCTCGCCCTGGCTGGGCGATTTCGCGGCACCGGGCTTTCTTGCACCCCTCGACGAATACGCCGCGAAATGGAAGCTGCCGCTCGACGATTTCTACGACACCTACCGGCTGAACTACGGCTTTTTCGGCGGGAAGATGTACGGGATCCCGTTCGACTGCGACATCCAGATGGTCCACCTGCGCAGCTCGGTGATGGAAAAGATCCTCGGCGGGCCGATCGACCGGGCAACGTCTGTCCCGTCCTATGACGAGCTGATCCGCGTGACGGGCGAGGCGAACAAGCTGGGCGGCGGGGTCGCAGGTCTGGGCATGCTCGGCGGCCGCGGGTTCTGGGCGACCTATACCTGGGAACATATCGCGGCCCAGTGCGGCATGACGCTGTTTGACGCCGATTTCCGCCCCCAACTCGACTCGGATGCCGGGATGAAGGGGATGGAGATCATGCTGGCGCTGGCCAAGAACGCCATCGAGGGCGTCTCGGGCGCGGGTTGGGGCGAGAATCGGGCGGCGTGGCTCGGCGGGCAGGTGGCCGCCAACATTTCCTGGCAGGACTCGGGCACCCAGGCGATGCGCCCCGACCAGAGCCAGATCGTGGGCGATTTCGTCACGATCTACGAGCCGCGCGTGGCGGGGGGCGTGTTCGCGCCGCCCAACATCGCGGGCTCCACCTCCTGCGTTGCCGCGACCAGCCAGAACCCCGAGGGGGCGTTCCTGATGCTGGGCTTTCTCACCACCTCGTCGATCATGGCAATGAACGAGGCGAACGCGAACGGCGTGGCGCCCGGCTACCGGTCCGTGCTCGCCAATGAGCGGCTGCGCGCGGTCAGCCAGCCCGCAAAGGTCTGGGCCGACAGCCTCGACCACGCCTGGTGCGCGCCGCGCATCCCGGGGATGTTCGAGATGGAGCAGGCGCTCGGCAACGAGATCAACCGGGCGCTGACCGGCCAGATCACCGGGGCCGAGGCGCTGGCGAACGGCAATGCGGCCTGGGTGTCGATCATGGAGAAGAACGGCTTCTTCGGCGCGGGCCAGCCGGTGCAGTACGCCGACGTGGCGCCGGGCGTCTACATGGGCGCGGGCAAGCCGCTGCCGTTCTGATCCCGGGCGATGACGGACTATCCCATCCAGCGGGCGGGGGCGGCAGTGGCTGCCCCTGTGCTCCGGCGGCGCAGCCCAGTGCTGCGCCGGGCCTTCCCCTATCTGCTGGTCGCACCCGCCGTCCTGTTCCTGCTGGCGATCACGCTCTATCCGGGGGCCTTCGCGCTCTACCAGAGCTTCTTCGTCGTCCGCTTCACCGGCTGGACCCCGGCGGGGTTCGACAACTACGCCCGCCTGATGGGCGACCGGGAATTCTGGGCAGCGCTGGGAAACACCGCGATCATCGGGGGGATCTCGCTCGCGCTCCAGACCCTGCTCGCGCTGACCCTCGCCTATTTCGCCTATCGCGACCCGTTCGTGCGGGGCTGGCGGATCGTCTACCTGATGCCGATGCTGTTCATGCCGTCCGCCGTCGCGTTCATCTGGAAGCTGGCATTCAATGACGGGCGGGTCATCTCGGACATCCTGATGGGGCTCGGGCTGGTGGAGGGCAACGTGGACTGGCTGAGCAGCGTCTGGCTGGCACGCCTGACGCTGATCGTCGCCGATGTCTGGCAGTGGACGCCGTTTCTCTTCATCATCTTCGTCGCGGCCCTCCAATCCCAGGACCAGGAGATCGAGGAGGCCGCACGGCTCGACGGCGCGCGCTGGCCCGAGATCTTCTGGAACATCTCGCTGCCGATGATGCGGCCGGTGATCGTGGTGGCCGTGGTGATCCGGGGCATCGACATCACCACGATGTTCACCAGCGTCTACGTGATGACCCAGGGCAGCCCCGGCGGCGCGACCGAGACCATGAGCTTCTTCATCTACCGCCAGGGGTTCCGGACGTTCAACTTCGGCTATGCCTCGGCCGCGTCGGTCCTGATGCTCGCCCTCACGATCCTGATCGCGCAGACGGTGGTCAAGCGCGCCTTCCGGTCGGGCAAGGCGTGATGCGCGGGCGCGGCGAAAGCCTTGTGCTGCGCTATGCCGTGCTGGGGGCCTGGGCGCTGGTCTGCCTGCTGCCGATCCTGTGGTTCCTGACCATCGGGTTCCGGCCGCGGACCGAGATCATCACGCCCCAGCCGATCTACTGGCCCACCTTCTCGCTCGATGCCTGGCACCTCCTGGTCAGCGACTGGCCGATCGCGCAATACCTGCGCAATTCGCTGATGGCCGTTGCGGGGTCGGTGGTGATCGACCTCCTGCTCGCGATCCCCGCGGCCTATGCGCTCAGCCGGTACGAGTTCCGCGGGCGCGAGGATATCGGGTTCTATATCCTGTCCACGCGCATGATGGCGCCCGCGATCGTGGCGGTGCCGATCTTCTTCCTGTTCCGCAACCTCGGGCTCCTCGACACCGTCTGGGCGCTGATGCTGGTCTACGCCGCCATCAACCTGTCGGTGACGACCTGGATCATCCGCAGCTACATGCTCGACATTCCCAAGGAGCTGGAGGATGCGGCGCGGACCGACGGGGCGGGGGACCTGCGGATATTGTGGGAGATCATCCTGCCCGCCTGCCTGCCCGGCATCATCACCGCGGCGGTGATCGCCGCGATCTTTGCCATCAACGAGTTTCTCTTCACCCTGCTGATCGCCTCGACCGCGCGGGCCTACACCATGTCGGTCGCGCTCGCGAACTTCACCGGCGGGTCGGACGGGGTGATCTACAACGCCATAGCCCTCGTCTCCTTCCTCGCGTTCCTGCCGATCCTGATCCTGGTGATCGCGATCCAGAAGCACCTGTCGCGGGGCCTGACGATGGGCGCGGTAAAGGGGTAAGGGGATGGCTGCGATCGAGCTCGATGGGATCGTCAAGCGTTACGGCGCGGTGACCGGGGTGCAGGGGGTCAGCCTCTCCATCGCGGACGAAGAGTTCCTCGTCCTCCTCGGCCCCTCGGGCTGCGGCAAGACCACGACAATGCGGATGATCGCGGGGCTCGAGATGCCGTCCGAGGGTCGGATCGTCATCGGGGGCGAGGTGGTCAACGATGTCGATGCCCGCGACCGGGACGTGGCGATGGTGTTCCAGGGCTATGCGCTCTACCCCAACATGAGCGTCTACGAGAACATCCGCTTTCCCCTGCGCATGCGCAGGGTGCCGCGGGACGAGCATGACGCCCGGATCCGCCGGGCGGCAGAGATGGTGGAGCTCGGCAGCTACCTCGACCGCAAGCCCGGCGCGCTGTCGGGCGGGCAGCGGCAGCGGGCGGCGCTGGCGCGGGCCATCGTGCGCCAGCCCCAGGTGTTCCTGATGGACGAGCCGCTGTCCAACCTGGATGCGAAGCTGCGCGCGTCCATGCGGGTGCAGATCAAGCATCTCCAGCGCCAGCTCCGCATCACCACGGTCTACGTGACCCATGACCAGATCGAGGCGATGACGCTGGCCGACCGGATCGTCATCATGGATCGCGGGGCGATCCAGCAGGTGGGCACGCCGGACGAGATCTATGCCGATCCCGCCAACACCTTCGTCGCGGGCTTCATCGGGGCGCCGCCGATGAACCTGATCGCGGGGCAGATCGCGGGGGGCGTGTTCACCGCGCCCGGCATTCGGGTGCCGGTCCCCGGCCGGGTCGCGGGGCCTGCGACGCTCGGCGTGCGGCCCGAGGACGCGTCCGTCGGGGGCGATCATGCCGAGGGGGTGGTCTACGGCGTGGAGCCCACGGGGGATGTCACCTACCTGACCGTGACGGTCGGGGACCGGCAGGTGGAGGTCAAGGCCCCGAGGGAGTTCCGCGCCCCGCTCGACAGCCCGATCCGCATCGGGTTCGATCCCGCACGGCTCTACCTCTTCGATGCCCGGACCGGTGAGCGGCTGCGGGGGCATGCGTGACCCCGCGGTTCGACTACACCGCCATGGGGTTCATCACGTTCGACGCGCTCTGTCGGCCCGTGACGGCCCTTCCCCCCGGGGCAGATACGTATTTCGTCGAGGAGTTCACGCTGGCCGTCTCGGGCGCCGCGGGGTCGGCGGCGATCGTCGCGGCCAAGCACGGGCTGAGGGTCCAGGCGGTGGGGGGCGTGGGCGCGGACGACATGGGGGACTGGGTGCTGATGAAGCTGGGGTCGTTCGGCATCGACACCGGGCTGATGCAGCGCTGCCCGGGGTTTTCCACCTCCTCCTCCATCGTCACGACCCGGCCAGACGGAGCGCGGCCCGCCCTGCACAAGCGGGGGGCGACGGCGGGCTTCTTTGTCGGCGACGACGCGGTGGACCGGGTGCTCGATACCGGGGTCCTGCATGTGGGTGGCGCCGGGCTGATGGACCGGATGGATGCGGGTCGGACCGAGGAGCTGATGGTCGAGGCGAAGCGGCGCGGCGTCACCACCACGCTCGACGTCTTTGCCTCCACCCCCGCGGACCTGCCGACGGTCGCGCGGCTCCTGCCCCATACCGATTATTTCCTGCCCTCGGTCGAGGAGGCGCGGGCGCTGTCGGGGCTGGGCGACCACGCCGCGCTGGCGGGGTTCATGATCGACCGGGGGGCGGGCTGCGTGATCCTGACCCTGGGGGCCGAGGGGGCGTATTACCACCACCGCGACGGCACGCGGTTCCACATGCCGAGCTTCGACGTGACCGTCGTCTGCACCTGTGGCTGCGGGGACTGCTTCAATGCGGGCTTCGCCACGGGGCTGCATCTCGGCCTGCCGGCGCAGGACTGCGTGCGGCTGGGACAGGCGGCGTCGGCGCAGAACGCGACCGGGCTCGGCAGCCAGGCGGGGGTGACGAGTTACCAGGGCACGCTCGACTTCATCGCACGCACGCCGCTGAGGGTCCCTTGACCCGAAACCCGGCCCCCGCCCTTTCGGGACGTCCGGGGTTGCGCTATCTTTGATAGGTACTTCCCCGGGGGTCCTCTGATGACCATCCTGCCGCCGTTTCCGCCCGACCCGATGCCGCTGCGCGAGGCGCTGCGCGGCCTGCGCCATGTGATGCGCCGCGGCGGGGAAAGCCTGCGCGACACCGTTCCGGTCGGGTCCCTGCCCGAACCCGCGCAGGCGATCGCCGGGGCGGTGCTGCGCGAGGTGGGACAGATCGCACGCAGCGTCGATCTGGTCGCCTCCGGCCTCGCCAAGCGGGTGCTGGGCGGGACTGCGCCCGCGGCCCCGCCGCTCGGCGACGGGGCGGGGGGCGAGGCGGCATTCGCCGCGGCGGCCTATGCCGCACTTCGCGCGGCGCTGCGCCGGATCGGGGCGGCTGAAACCTTCATCAGCGAGGTCGCGGCGCGGTCGGCCTACCGCGCGCTCGGCTCCGCCGGGGGGCGCGAGGCGGCGCGCCTGGGCGCGGATCTTACGCTTTGCCTCATCGCCGCACGGGTGGTGCGCGAGGCGGACGCGGCACCCGACGCACGGCTGCCAGGCCCCGCGATCGCCCCCGTCGCGGTCTTTGCCGTCGTGCTCTGGATGCTGGCCGACCGGGCCGAGCATGATGGAGAGGCAGCGCTCGATGCCGCCATCGACCTGTCCATCGCCATCGCGGCCGACATCCGCGCAGCAGCCCAGGCGGGGGATGCCGCGCGGCTCACCGCCCTTTTCGCCGAGTTCGCCGACCATGTCTGAGCCCGCCGCGCCGGTCCCCGTGCTGCATATCGAGGCGCTGCCGCGCAGCAACGAGCCCGTGCATGTCGCGGTGCGCCGGATGCGCTGGTTCCGCCAGGCACTGCGCCGCTACCTCGACCGGTTGGAGGGCGAGCTCGGCTGCCGGTTCGAGATCGACGACGGCAAGGTCGCGGGCATCTTCGTGCGCTGGCTGCGCGCGGTTGAGGCACAAAAGCCCCTCGACCCGATGGCGCGGCGCAGCTTCTTCGAATTCGCCGCCGGCCTAATGCTGCGCGAGATGACCGGGGACATGCCGCTTCGCGCGACGGGTCCGGCCACCGCCGCCGATCCGCACGGCGCCGCGGCGTTCTGGCCCGAGGGCTATGCCTGCACCATGTTCTGCATCGCCGTCACCTCGGCGGCCATGGCGCAGGAATTCGACGCGGCCCCCGCGCTGCGCCCGAGCATCCGGGACCTGCGCATCTGGTGGTCGTTCCGGGAAAACGCGGCCGAGGACCCGCGCGTGTCGATCGCCTTCCTCGACCTCATCCTCGGGCGCGATCCGGACTGGGCGATGCCGGAGGTGTTTTCCCACCGCATGGCGCGCGAGCTTGCCGCCGCCGCCCGGGCCGCAGAGATCAGGTCGTGACCCGCTGCCCGCGGCCGTAGACGAGCAGCATCAGGATGATCACGCTGCCATAGATGATCTGCCGCCCTGCCTCGGGCATCTGCATGATCGAGAGGACGGAGTTCAGGAGCACGATCAGGATCACCCCCACCAGCGTGCCCAGGTACCGCCCCCGTCCCCCCAGGATATGCGTGCCGCCGATCACGACGGCCGCGATGGCGGGCAGCAGATACGCGTCCCCCATGCCCTGGTAGGCCTTGGTCGAATATCCCGCCAGCAGCGTGCCCGCCAGCCCCGAGGCCATCCCGCAGAGCGCGAAGGCCACGATGATGATGGCCCGCGTCGGGATCCCCGACAGATACGCTGCCGCCTCGCGGTTGCCGATGGTGTAGATCGCCTTGCCCGTCGCCGTGCGGTTCAGGAGGATCACCACAAGCACCGACACCGCCGCCCAGACGAGCAGGGCCACGGGAACCCCCGCCACCTTGCCCACGGCAAACCACTGCATGGCCGGCGTGGCCGAGGTCTGCGGCGCAAAACCGCCCGTATAGGCGACCATCAGCCCGCGCATCACCGCATTGACCCCCAGGGTGAAGATCATCGACGGGATGCGCAGGTACGCCACCCCGATCCCGTTCACGAGCCCGACCAGAAGGCCGACCGCGAGCCCCACCGGGATGGCCGCAGGACCCCCGACGGCCGTCGCCATCATGGCCGAGGCCGCGACGGTCCAGGGCACCGAGAGGTCGATATGGCCGAGCAGGATGACGAGCATCATCCCCGCCGCAATGATGCCCAGGAACGCCCCAACCTGAAGCTGCTGGAGAAGATAGGTCGGCGACAGGAGCGTCGCGGTCCCCTGGGTGTAGAGCGTATAGGCCGTGCCGACCGCAAGGATGACCAGCACGAAGAGCGAGGCCAGCAGGATCGGGCGGTCGTCGGGCGACAGGCGCGGGGCGGTGGCGGTCATGCGGGGCCCCTAGCGGAACAGATCGAGGGTGTTCTTGACCCGCAGGACGCGCAGCGCCCCGAGGCTGACGGCCGCGAGCAGCACGATCCCCTCGAACAGCGGCTGGAGCAGGGGGTCGATCTCGAAGATGCGGAAGTTGAACGAGATCGTGCGCAGGACCAGCGCGCCGAACACCGACCCGATCGCCGAGCCGACCCCGCCGAGGAGCGAGGTCCCCCCGATCACCACGGCGGCGATGGAGTTCAGCGTGTAGGCCCCCGCCTGCGGGATGTCCGCGTTGCCCGAGGAGGTCTGGAGCGCGAGCGCCAGCCCGCCCAGCCCCGCGAAGAAGCCCCCCAGGGTGAAGGCCGCGATCTTCGCCCGGTTGATCGGCAGGCCGGAGACATAGGCCGCCCCCTCGCCCGACCCGATGGCATAGGCGGTCCGCCCGGTCAGCGAGCGGGAATAGGGCACCCAGACGAGCACGATGGCGAGCACCAGGATGATCAGCGGGACGGGGATCCATCGGATCGGCTGGAACCAGGCCGCCTCGCCACCGCCCGCGAGCCCGTAGGTTGCCGCGAATTCGTAGAGATCGTTGGTCAGCGCCCAGGACAGGTCCGCATCCACGTCCCCGCCGGGCGTGGGCCGCAGGATCAGCGCGAGCCCCAGATAGATCGCACCGGTCGCAAGCGTCGCGATGATCGGCTGGAGCCGCCCATAGACCACGACGCAGCCGTTGAGAAACCCGCAGGCCGTGCCGGTCGCGAGGCAGGCGAGAAAACCGAGCGTGATCTGCGCCGGGCTGCCGGTCAACAGGCCGCTCGCCAGGCAGTTGACCAGCGTCATGATCGCCCCCGCCGACAGGTCGAGCCCGCCGAGCAGCACCGGGATGGTCTGGGCCATGGCGATCATGGCAAGCGCCAGCGCCTCGTTGGCGTTCTGGATCAGGACGGCGGTGGAAAAGCCGCGGGGGTGATTGGCGTGGTAGAAGATGTAGAGCGCCAGAAAGATCGCAATGGCCCCGAGGAACGCCGCGTTCTGCATCAGCCGGATCCGCAGGTCCTCGAACGGGCGGCGGGTGGCGGCGGCGGGCATGGTCATGCCGGGGCCCCCACGCGGATGTTCAGCGCGCTTTCGATGATCGCGTGTTCGGTGATCGCCTCGCCGGTTAGCTCGCGCACGATGGCACCGTCATACATCACCACCACCCGGTCGCAGCAGCCGATCAGCTCCTCGTAATCCGTCGAATAGAGCAGGATCGCGGCACCCGCATCGGCGATCTGGCGGAGCAGGCGATAGATCTCCTGCTTGGTGCCCACGTCGATGCCCCGGGTCGGGTCGTTCAGGAGCACGATGCCCGGTTCGTTCATCAGCCACTTCGCGATCACGACCTTCTGCTGGTTCCCGCCCGACAGGGTGGAGACGGCGTTCCCCACCGCGCCGACCTTGATCGCGAGCGCCGCGACGGCCTTTTCCACCGCCGCGGCCATGGCGCGCTGGTCGAGGAACGGCCCGCGCGACAGCCGGTCGAGCGAGGCCGCCACGAGGTTGTCGGCGATGGACATGGGCAGGGTCAGCCCCTCGGTCTTGCGATCCTCGGGGATCAGGGCGATGTCGGTGCCGCGCCGCTTGGCGGCCCCGGGCGAGGTCAGGTGCACCGGCCGTCCGCCGATCCGCACGGTGCCCCGGACCCCCTTCAGCACGCCGAAGAGCGCGAGCAGCAGTTCCTTCTGCCCCTGGCCGTCGAGCCCGCCGAGCCCCACGATCTCGCCCCGCCCGATGGTCAGAGAGATGTCGCGCAGGCGGTTCTCCCACCCCAGGTCCGCGATCTCGACCTGCGGCGGCAGGGGGCGCGGGGCGGGCTTGGGCGGGAACTGGGCGGCGATGTCGCGGCCGATCATCATCTTGACGATCGCGTCGGGGTGGCGGGACCCCTGCGCAAACGTCTCGATGTGCTGGCCGTTGCGAAAGACCGAGCACATGTCGCAGATCGCCTCGATCTCGTGCATGCGGTGCGAGATGGTCAGGATCGTGGTCCCCCCGTCGCGCAGCCCACGCAGGGTCGTGAACACCCGCTCCACGTCCTCGGCGGTCAGGGCGGACGTCGCCTCGTCGAGGATCAGGACGCGCGGGTTGCGGGTGAGCGCCTTCGCGATCTCCACCATCTGACGGCGCGAGAGGGGGAGGTCGCGGACGCGGAGCAGCGGGTTGATGTCTTCGCACCCGATGCGCGCCAGCGCCGCCTCGGCCCGCGCCCGCTGCGCGCGCCGGTCGATCAGCCCGAAGCGGCGCGGCGGATCGGCGATGCAGATGTTGTCGGCGACCGACAGATCCTGGATCAGCGACAGTTCCTGAAAGATACAGACGATCCCGGCCGCGTTCGCCGCCGCGGGACCGGAAAAGCGCACGGGCGTGCCCTCGACCGTCATCGTTCCGGTATCGGGCTGGACGACGCCCGCGACGATCTTGATCAGCGTGGATTTGCCCGCGCCGTTTTCGCCCAGCACCGCGTGGATCGAGCCCCGGGCACAGTCGAAGTCGACGTTCTGGAGCGCGGTAACCCCGCCGAAGCGCTTGGTCACGCCACGCAGCGACACGATGGGCGCGCCGCCGGTCGCAGGCGCCGGGTGCAGATCGGGGCGAAGCGCTGTCATCGCGGACTTTCGGACGGGGAAGGACGGGGTGCCCGATCCCGCAGGGCGGGGTCGGGCGCGGGACCGATCGCCCGACCCCTGCGGCGCAGGAGCCGGGAGACGACCGGGCCGGGGCCTAGTTCAGGTCGCCCGCATCGTTGGCCATGATCTCGGTGGCCGTGACGTTGACCTGGCAGGGCGGGAATTCGTTGACCGTGAAGAAGTTGTCCGTCAGGTCCGGCCAGTAGTTCTGCCCCGCCTTGAGCTCGGAATACTTGGCATAGGGGATGGGGACCGAGATGAGCTGCGGCATCGGGTTGCCATCGAGTGCGGCGAGGGCCGCCTTCATCGCGATGGCCACCATGCCGGGGGACTGGCCGATGGAGATCCCCTTCAGCCCCGCCTCGCCATGTTCGGCAAGGAGCTTGCGGAACCCGTTCTCCGCCTCGCCCGCAATGGGGACGAGCGGATGGCCCGCGTCGAGCATCGCGCGCACGGTGCCGGTGGAACCGCCCTGGACCACGACTGCCTCGAACTGGCCATGGACCGCGATGGCATCGGCGGTGACCTTCTGCGCCGTGCCGTCATCCCAGTTGCCCACCACTTCGACGATCTCGAAATCGCCATGGGCCTCGATGATCTCGCGAAAACCGATATGCCGGTCGCGGTCCACCGAGTTGCCGGGCAGGCCGCGCACTTCGAGGATCTTGCCCGACGTCTTGTCGCCGAGATTCTCCACGAGCCAGCGGCCATACATGCGGCCCATCTCGAGCTGGTCTTCGTTGACCTGCATCACCTTGTCGGTGTCGAGGACGTTGTCGAACGGCACGATCACCACATTTTCGCGGTCCGCGAGGCGGATGACGCGGTCGAACCCCTCGGGCGAGACGGCGATGGTGACGATGGCGTCATAGCCCTGGTTGATGAAATCCTCGATGGCGCCGAGCTGTGCGGCGACGTCGGTCCCGGTCGAGACGACCTTGAACTCCTCGATCTGGCTGGCGATCTCGGGCTGGGCGGCGAAGGCCTTGGCGGTCTGGATCATCTGGATGCGCCAGGTGTTGCCGACAAAGCCGTTCACAACCGCAACCTTGTGCGGCCCGTCGCGCTTTTCCCATTGCAGGTAGCCGATCTGGTCGTTCCAGGGCGCGAAGCACTGGGGGTCTGCGCCCGGTCCGGACACGACGGCCGGGCCCGCGACCGCGGCAGGCGCGGCAAGCACCATCGCCGTCAGCAAAAGATACCGCTTCATTCCAGATCCTCCCCATGGTGCCGCGGCGCCCTGTGCGGGCGCGCGTCGGCTGCGTCGCGTTCGGCGCGACATTTGTATTCCGCCGAATACACCCGATGCCACGCCACGGGTCAAGCGGTGCTGACAGCGGCGCGTGTTCGGGGCAGACTGCACGTCGCTGCAAGATGCACCGGCGCAAGGTCCGGGCGATCCGGGGAGGATACGATGACAGCCACGCTGATGATCGGGGCCATGGTCTGGGATGCGGCGGCGGACGCGCGGTTTCCCGCCGACGTGCTCGTCGCGGGCGAGCGGATCGCGGCGGTGTCGCGCGACCGCGGCGCGCTCGACGACCGGGCCAGGGGCGCGCGGGTGGTGGACGGGTCGGGGATGACGCTGATGCCCGGGCTGGTCGAGGGGCACTGCCACCCGAGCTTCACCGGCGTGGGCGAGCCGGCCGAACTCGGGCGGATCAGCCCGGAGCGGCACATGCTGCTGACCGCGCAGAACCTCGCGCTCCTGCTCGACCACGGGTTCACGTCGGTGTTCGAGGCGGCCTCGGCCAAGCCGATGCTGGGGGTGACCGCGCGGGATGCGATCGAGGAGGGGCTGATCGCGGGCCCCCGGATGCGCGCGGCGAGCCCCGAGGTGACGACGACGGCCGGGCTCGGCGACGAGCGGCGGCGGCACATCCACCAGGAAAGCTTCGGCCTGGTCGCGGACGGCCCCGACGAGATGCGCCGCGTCGCACGGGAATGCGTGCGCGACGGGGTCGACAACCTCAAGATCAACATCTCGGGCGACGAGTTCGTGAGCCATGCCCGGGCCGAGATCACACCGCTGGAGGACGCGGAACTCGCCGCCTTCATGTCCGTCGCCAAACGGTTCGGCAAGATGGTGGCCGCCCATGCGCGGTCGTCCGAGAGCGTGAAGATGGCGGTGCGCCACGGGGTCGACTGCATCTATCACTGCGATTTCGCGGACGCGGCGGCGCTCGACATGCTGGAGGCGGCGAAGGACCGCGTATTCGTCGGCCCCGCCTTCGGCCTCGTGCACAATTCGACCCGCGAGGGTGCGGGGGTGGGGATCACGCCCGAAATCTGCGCGCGCCTCGAACTTTACCGCAAGTTCGATGCCTGCTGTGCGACCTACCACGAGATCCGCCGCCGCGGGATCCGGGTCGTGATCGGCGGGGATTACGGGTTCGCGGTGACGCCCATGGGACAGAACGCGCGTGACATCGCGCATTTCGTGACCCATTTCGGCTATTCGCCCGCCGATGCGCTGCGCTGTGCGACGGTCGTGGGGGCGGATCTGATGGGGATGGCCGACGAGGCCGGGCGGGTGCGCGAGGGCTTCCTGGCCGATCTCCTGCTGGTGCGGGGCGATCCGCTTGCGGATGTGTCGATCCTCCAGCACCGCGACAGCTTTGCGATGATCATGAAGGGGGGGGCGATGCACAAGGATCCGGCCGCGCGCGACGAGGCGGGGGGCCTGATCCTCGCGGCCCAGTAGCATGGACCGCCTGCTCGCCCGGCTGGCGGGGGTGGAGACGCCCGCCCTGGTGCTCGACGCCCGCGTAATGGCGGCCAACATCGCGCGTGTGGCCGCGATGGCGCGCGCAGCGGGGGTCGGGCTGCGCCCCCATGCCAAGACGCACAAGTCGGCCCGGATCGCGCAGGCGCAGCGCGCGGCCGGGGCGGTCGGGATCTGCTGCGCCAAGCTAGGCGAGGCGGAGGTGCTGGCGGCGGCCGGGGTGGGGCCGCTGCTCCTGACCGCGCCGGTACGCGACGGGGCCAAGATCGCGCGGCTCTGCGCGCTCGCGGCCCGGGCGCCCGGGCTGATGGCGGTGGTCGATGCCCCGGGCGGGGCCGCGGCGCTCGGGGCCGCGGCGGTGGCTGCGGAGACCAGGATCGACGTGCTCGTCGATCTCGACGTCGGCCTCGGGCGGACCGGGGCCGTGGGGGTCGATGGCGCACTGGTCGTCGCCCGGGCGGTGGCCGACACCCCGGGCCTGCGGCTCTGCGGCGTACAGGGATACGAGGGCAGCCTCCAGCACATCGAGGACTGGGTGACGCGCGAGGTCGCCTGCCGGGCGGTGTCGGGGCGCATTGCGGCCGTGGTCGCGGCGTTGCACGCCGCGGGCCTTACGGTCGATGTGGTGACCGGGGGCGGCACGGGATCGTTTCCCATCGATCTCGGCCTGGGCGTATTCACCGACATCCAGGTCGGATCCTACGTCTTTTCCGACGCCGAATACGACGCTGTGGCGCTGGCCCCCGATGGACCGCGTCCCATCGGGAACGCGCTCTTCGTGCTGACCCAGGTGGTCAGCGCGAACCATCCGGGCTTTGCGACGCTCGACGCGGGGTCCAAGAGCTTCACGCTCGACGGGCCGATGCCGCGGGTGGTGGCCGGGGCACCGGCAGGCACAGCCTGGGCGCCGTTCGGCGACGAATTCGGGCGGCTCGTGCTGACCGATGCGGCGGCAACCGTGCCGGTGGGCACCCGCGTGCTCTGCGTCGTGCCCCATTGCGACCCGACCGTGGCGCTCCACGACCGCTATGTGGTGGTCACGGACGACGGGATCGAAACCTGGCCGGTCGATGCGCGCGGGCGCAGCGACTGAGGCAGGGGCTCGCGGGCAAGGAGCCCGCGGAGGCGGCAATCCCGCCACGATGTCCGGGATCGCGCGGCTATGCCACGATGCGAGGACCGGCGCGCAGGGACCCGCCAGACCACCGCCCCGGGGTGGTCGCGGCGGCGATGCGCCCCTACCCGTCGCGCTCGCCCGCGTTGCGGTAAAGATCTATGGCCGCGAGCAGCAACGTCGCCGCGATGACGAGGCCAAGGTCCAGCCGCGGGACATGCAGGAGCAGGATCCCGAGGAACCCGAGCATGACCACGAAGGCAAATCCCGCGACAAGACGGTTGATCATGGTGCAGCGAGCTCCTGCGACGTGGTGGCGACATGGTGGACGAGCCAGCGGGCGGTGCGCAAGAGCCGCGCGTCATCGCCGCGCCGCCCGACGAGCTGCACCCCCATGGGCATCCCGTCCCCGGCCCGAAGGAGCGGAAGGGTGATGGCAGGGGTGCCGCAGAACGTCCAGAGGCCGTTGAAGACCGGATTCCCCGTGCTCTCCAGCCCCATCGGCGCGGCGCCCGTGGCGGCCGGGGTCAGGATGGCGTCGCAGCGGTCGAAGCTCGCGTCGAGCCCCGCGACAAGCGGCCCGCGCCAGTCCAGGGCGGCGAGGTAGTCGCGCGCGGTGACGCCCCGCCCCTCCTCCATCGCGGCGGCTAGCACCGGCGACAGCAGCCCCGCCCCGCGCCGCTCCACGCCGAAATAGCATTTCGCCATCTCGGCGACATTGATCCGCTGGCGCGCCGCCCCCGCCTCGGCGAAGGCGGCGGGAAGGGGGGCGTCAAAGCACCGGTCCCCCAGAACGGCCACCAGTTCGTCC
>JANNOT010000484.1:0-1846 GCA_031399375.1 Paraoceanicella sp. | reverse complement strand
ATCCCCTGCACCGCGCGGGCAGTGTTGTAGTGATCCTCGCCCACCACCATCGGGTCGAGGATGCGGCTGGTGCTGTCGAGCGGGTCCACGGCGGGATAGATCCCGAGTTCGGAAATCGCGCGGCTCAGCACCGTCGTGGCGTCGAGATGGGCAAAGGACGTAGCAGGCGCCGGGTCGGTCAGGTCGTCGGCAGGCACGTAGATCGCCTGGACGCTGGTGATCGATCCTGCGCGGGTCGAGGTGATCCGCTCCTGCAACTGGCCCATGTCGGTGGCAAGCGTCGGCTGATAGCCCACGGCCGACGGGATGCGGCCGAGCAGTGCCGACACTTCCGACCCCGCCTGGGTGAAGCGGAAGATGTTGTCCACGAAGAACAGCACGTCCGTCCCCGACTGGTCGCGGAACTGCTCGGCGATGGTCAGGCCCGACAGGGCGACGCGGGCGCGGGCCCCCGGCGGCTCGTTCATCTGGCCGTAGACCAGCGCCACCTTGGACTGCTCGAGGTTCTCGATGTTGATCACGCCGGATTCGATGAACTCGTGGTAGAGATCGTTGCCCTCGCGCGTCCGCTCACCCACACCGGCAAAGACCGAAAAGCCCGAATGCACCTTGGCGATGTTGTTGATCAGCTCCTGGATCAGCACGGTCTTGCCCACGCCTGCGCCGCCGAAGAGCCCGATCTTGCCGCCCTTGGAATAGGGCGCGAGCAGGTCGATGACCTTGATGCCGGTTACGAGGATCAGCGCCTCGGTGGACTGGTCCTTGAAGTCGGGGGCGGGCTGGTGGATCGCCCGGCGCTCGTCGGTGTTGATCGGGCCCTTCTCGTCGATGGGCTCGCCCACCACGTTGAGAATCCGCCCCAGCGTCGCATTGCCCACGGGCACGGTGATCGGCCCGCCGGTATCGGTCACGGGCTGGCCGCGGACCAACCCCTCGGTCGCATCCATCGCGATCGCCCGCACGGTGTTTTCGCCCAGGTGCTGGGCCACCTCGAAGACCAGGCGCTGGCCGTTGTTCTCGGTCTCCAGCGCGTTCAGGATGGCCGGCAGGTCGCCCTCGAACTGCACGTCCACGACGGCACCGATCACCTGGGTCAGCTTGCCTGTTGCATTGGCCATGTCGGTCTCTCCAATTCCTCGCAGCGCTCGCGCGCGGGTCAGAGCGCCTCGGCGCCCGAGATGATCTCGATCAGTTCCTTGGTGATCGCGGCCTGGCGCGACCGGTTGTACTGGATCGTCAGGCGGTTGATCATGTCGCCCGCGTTGCGGGTCGCATTGTCCATGGCCGACATCCGCGCCCCCTGCTCGGACGCCGCGTTCTCAAGCAGCGCGCGAAACACGGTCGTGGCGATGGACCGCGGCAGGAGATCGTCGAGGATTGCCCCCTCGTCGGGTTCGTACTCGTAAAGCGGCGCGCCCGCGGTCCCCACGGGCTCGAAGCTGACGGGGACAATCTGCTTGGCGGTCGGGATCTGGGACATCACGGACTGGAAGCGGTTGTAGAAGATCGTCGCCACATCGTAGTCACCCGCGTCGTAGCGGGCGAGCACGTCGCGGGCCACCGCGGCGGCATTGGCATAGGCCATGCGCTTGACATCCGTCATGTCCACATGCCCGACGAAGGCATGGCCCCAGTCGCGGCGAAGCTGCTCGCGCCCCTTCTTGCCCACCGTCAGGATCTTGACCGTCTTGCCCTCGCCCTTTAGGCGCGTGGCATGGGCGCGGGCGAGCCGCACGATGGTCGAGTTGAACCCGCCGCAGAGCCCGCGCTCGGCGGTCGCCACGATCAGAAGATGCGTGTCCGCCTTGCCCGTACCGCTCAGGAGCCGCGGCGCCCCCGCGGCCCC
>JANNOT010000479.1:0-14495 GCA_031399375.1 Paraoceanicella sp. | reverse complement strand
CATCGGGTGCGACCGCGAGCGTCAGGAGCTCTGCCTCGGGTCCGGCCACCCGGCCCAGGGCGAATCCGTCCGGGCACACCGCGGCGAACGCGCCGGTGGCCAGCAGACCGGCGATCTCTGCCGCAGACCAGGGGCGCGGGGCGCCGGTGAAGCACCTGGCGTGCAGCGCCGCCATCTCGTCGACTGTCACGGCAGGATCGCGGGCACCGGCTCGCGCATCGGGGCCGCGTCCGCGTCGCGCAGGTAGAGCGGCGCCGGCCGGGGCTGGGGCGTGCCGAGACGGGAGAGGGCGATCCGCGCGACCGCGTCGGGATCGGTGTCCCCGTCGATCCGGCGGATGCCCGGCGGCCAGCGCCGCGCGGCCAGCGCGGCATGGGTCAACCGTTCGGGCGCCCCGTCGCCGAGGCGGGCGTGGACCTGGTCGCCCCGCGCCTCGATGATCACGAGCACGGGCGCGGGGTGCCCGAAGGCGAGCGCGTCGAACCGGCTGACCCCGATCGCGGGACGCCCCAGCCCGAGCGCCAGCCCACGTGCCGCCGCGACGCCGATCCGCACGCCGGTGAAGTTCCCCGGGCCGGTGCAGACGCCGATCCCGGCGAGGTCGGACCAGCCCGCACCCGCCTCGACCAGCAGCTCGGCAAGCAGGGACATCAGCCGTTCGGCCTGCCCGGTCGCCATCGGCTCTACCCGCCGCGCGAGGATGCGGTCGCCGGAAACGAGAGCGGCCGCGCAGTGCGCGGCCGATGTGTCGAAGGCGAGCAGAAGAGGGTCAGGCCGCAACCGGCCGGACCTCCGTCACCTCGGGGATGTAGTGCCGCAGCAGGTTCTCGATCCCCATCTTGAGCGTCATGGTCGATGACGGACAGCCCGCGCACGCGCCCTGCATGTGCAGATAGACCACCCCGCGCTCAAACCCGTGGAACGTGATGTCGCCGCCGTCCTGTGCCACGGCGGGACGCACGCGGGTATCGAGCAACTCCTTGATCTGCGCCACGATCGCGCCGTCGGGACCGGTATGCTCGGCATGGCCCGAGACGCTTTCGCCCTCGATCACCGGCGCGCCGGACTGGAAATGCTCCATGATCGCACCGAGGATCGCAGGCTTCAGATGCGCCCAGTCGGGGCCATCGGTCTTGGTCACGGTCACGAAATCATAACCGAGAAAGACCGCCGCCACACCCTCAACGGCGAAGATCGCCCGGGCGAGCGGCGAGACCGCGGCAGACTCGGGCGCCGGAAAATCCGCGGTGCCGACGGCCATCACGGTCTGCCCTGGCAGGAATTTCAGCGTCGCCGGATTGGGGGTCGATTCGGTCTGGATGAACATCGGGATCCTCGTCAGCGGCACATTCCACAGGTGCGCCATCCGGGGACGAAAATCAAGGGACGCCTGGAATGGCTCTAAATTCCCGGTGCGGCGGCTCTTGACGACGCGGGGGCCGCTCTGGTCGACTATCGCGTTCGTCAGGAAGGCAGATCCCATGCACTCCCCCTTCTCGCGCCTCCCCGGCGAGACCCCGCCGCCGCTCGGCCACAATGGCGGGCCGCCGCTCGATGCGGCGCAGTCCTGGCGGGCGCATTGCTGGAGCCGCGCGCGCAAGGCGCTGATGGGCCACGTGCCGCTGGAGATGGTGCGCATGCGGATGCGGCGGGCGCAGGAACTGGGGCTCGACTACCCCGCCTATGCCTCGATCCTGACCGGGACGGGGCGGGACGTGGTGGCGTTCCTGTTTACCACCGAGGCGCTGGGGCTGCGGCTCCAGCGCAGCGTGACCTTGCCCGAGACGACGCGGGCGAAGCTTGCGGCGTTGCGGGGCTGCGACCGGCTGCTGATGACGGACCGTGATGCGGACCCCGACACCCTTGCGCGGGCGCTGGAGGAAAGCTGGCGGCTGCCTTTCGCCGGGGCCGCGCGGGGACCCGGCGGGCACGCCGGCCTGCCCGCGGGGCGCGCGGCGATCCGGGCGCTGCTCGACCCCCTGAGGCTCCCCGGCGATGCGGTCGTGATGGTCGGCACCCGCGCCGAGGAACGGGCCTGGGCGGATGCCGCGCGGATGGCGAAGTTCCTGCCTGCGACCGGCTATTTCCCGGCCCCGGGCAGTTAGGGGCGCATCATGCGCGGCGGCGGACGGCGACCGTCAGGGCGAGGCCCGCGAGCGCGCTCGCCATCAGGACTGCGGCCCCGGGGACGGGCACGGCCTCCACCCAGACGCTGTCGATGTCGAACCCGTCGCGGTTCGCGCCCGCCGGGCTCGCATCGACGAAGGCGAGGTAGCTGTAGATGCCGCCGAGCGCAAAGCTGGCCCCACCCTGCGCAGAGCCGTTTCGGACGGCGCCGATGTAGTCAAAGCCCGAAAGATCGAAGCTGTCGGCCGCGTAGCTCGTTCCGGCGTAGACTTGCACCTCCTCAGGGTAGTTGGTGCAGAAGCCCGAGCCGCCGACGAGACAGGTATAGGTTACCTCGAACACGGTCGCGACACCGCGAAAGAGCGTGCCGAAGCCGAACACCGCGGTATTGCCGCGACCCAGGCTGAGGAAACTGACCGAATTCACGCCGACCTGGTCCGGCGCGCCGAGGGCGTTGTCCGTGTCCTTGCGGCTTTGGCTCGCAACGCCGTTGCCGTCCCATCCGGCATCGGCCTTGCCGTTCCAGTCAACTTCGGTGGCGTAGGTCACCGCCCCCACCGCCGATGGCGCAACAGCGCCCAGAACCATGATGGCCAAAGCCACAAATCCGCTGGTCATACTCACATCCCCCAAAACCGCATGCGTCGTCCGGTACCATTAACGGGCAAACAAACTGTGAACTTGGTTACCACGCCCGCAGACCGGAAGCCCCCCGGATCTTTCGCAATGGTTAACGCGCCGCCTCAGCGGCTGCGGACAAACCCTACGATGTCGTAGACGCGCGCGAGGATCGGGTCGGCGATCGCCGCCGCCTTTTCCGCGCCCAGGCCCAGGATCCGGTCGATCTCACCGGTGTCGGCCATGAGCGTCCGCATCCGCGCCGAAATGGGCGAGATCGCAGCGACCGTCAGGTCGGCAAGCGCCGGCTTGAAGGTCGAGAAATCCCGCCCGGCATACTCCGCGATCACGGCATCGGGCGTGAGGTCGGCGAGCGCTGCGTAGATGTTGACCAGATTGCGCGCCTCGGGCCGGCCGTCGAGCGCCGCGAGGCTGTCCGGCAAGGGGTCCGGGTCCGTCCGCGCCTTGCGGATCTTCTGGGCGATGGTGTCGGCATCGTCGGTCAGGTTGATGCGCGCCATGTCCGAGGGGTCGGACTTGGACATCTTCTTGGTCCCGTCGCGCAGGCTCATCACCCGCGTCGCCGCCCCCTCGATCATCGGCTCGGGCTCGGGGAAGAACCCCGGTGCGTTGAAATCGGCGTTGAACTTGGCCGCGATGTCGCGGGCAAGCTCCAGGTGCTGCTTCTGGTCTTCGCCCACCGGGACATGGGTCGCGTGATAGACCAGGATGTCGGCGGCCATCAGGTTGGGATAGACGTAGAGCCCGGCCGAGACCGCCTCGCGGTCCTTGCCCGCCTTGTCCTTGAACTGGGTCATCCGGTTCAGCCAGCCGATGCGCGCCACGCAGTTGAAGATCCAGCCGAGCTGGGCATGGGCCGCCACCTGGCTCTGGTTGAACAGGATCGAGCGCGCGGGGTCGAGCCCGCAGGCGATGAAGGCCGCCGCAAGCTCGCGCGTCGCCCGCACCAGCGTCGCCGGATCCTGGAAGGTGGTGATCGCGTGCTGGTCCACCATGCAGTAGATCGTCTGCCAGTCGGCATCCTGCATCGCCACGAACCGCTTGACGGCGCCGAGATAGTTGCCGAGCGTCAGGCCCCCGGTCGGCTGGACCCCGGAAAACACCCGGCGGGTATGCGTTGGCTCGACCATGGCCCCCTCCTCGCCGCCCATCCGGGGGCGGCCCTGCGACGCGCGGTTATGGCGGGTGGTCCCGGTTGCGTCAACTGCGCGGGAAAGACTTGCGTGTGCCGCGCGGGGACCTAACTCTTGGCCTGCGAGCCGGGGGGACGATGGACGACCAGAGCGAGACGAGCGATGCCGCGGCAGCAACCGGGATGCCGCGCATCCGCGGCGACGGTCGCCGGATCGCCAGCCTTCCGCCCGTGCATCCGGTGCTCTGGGCCCTCGTCGGTCTCATATCTGCGATCGAGCTGCTGCTCGAGGCGTCCGATGCACGGTTGATCGGGGGGCCGCGCTGGCGCGACTGGGCCAACCACCTGGGTGCGTTCCAGTCCCCGGTCCTCGACGGCACCTGGCCCGAGGCATTTCCGGGCCAGGGGGCGACGATGTTCCTGACCCATGCCTTCCTGCACGGTGATTTCCTGCACCTGGTGATGAACATGGTCGTGCTGCTGGCACTTGGGAAGCTCCTGACCAGTGTGCTCGGGCCGGCGCGGATGCTCTTCGTCTTTGCCGCAACCGCGGTCGCGGGCGCGCTCGCCTTCTGGGCGCTCAACGGTGCCGCGGGGCAGATGGTCGGGGCCTCGGGTGCGGTGTTCGGGTTCATCGGGGTCTGGAAATTCTGGGAATGGCGCGGGCGCCGGGCTTACCGGGCCGCCATGCGGCCGCTCTGGTCGTCGCTCCTCGCCCTCGTCATCGCCAATTTCGCGGTCTGGTGGCTCTTCAGCGGGCTCGTGGCGTGGGAGGCGCATCTGGGCGGCTTTCTCGCGGGATGGGTCATCGCGGCCGTGATCAGCCCGCCCGCCCTCGTTGCAGCGCCGCGCGCACCGCATTAGGATCGACCGCACCGCAGAGAAGAGCGGCGATGGCGAAGGCAAGCGTACCCCCGCCGACCAGGATCCCCAGTGCCCCGATCCGCCAGCCCGGCACGGCAAGCCAGGGTCCGAGCCAGGACATCAGCGCGACCAGACCGGCGCCCATGACCACCGACGCGGCGAGCGCCCCGAGGGCGCGGCGGACCAGGGCGGCATCGGGGGCCACGGCGGTACCGTAGACCCGCGCCCCGGCGTAAAGCTGGGCAAGGTTGACCCAGGCCGCCAGCGTCGTGCCCACCGCTGCGGCGCTGAACCCGATCAGCGGGGCGAGCCCGATGGCGCAGACCGCGTTCACACCCATCGACACCAGCGCGTAGCGAAACGGTGCGGCGGTGTTTTCGCGGGCAAAATAGACCGGCGAGATGACCTTCTGAAGCACGAAGGCAGGGAGCCCCGCGGCATAGATCGCCAGCGACAGGCCGGTGGCGAACGTGTCCTCGGGCCCGAACGCCCCCCGCTCCAGCAGGACCGCGACGATGGTCATGGGGATGACCAGCAGGGCGACGGTCGCAGGCAGGGTCAGGACCAGCGCGAATTCCGTCGCCCGGTTCAGCGCCCCGCGCCCCGCCACCTCGTCCCCGGCCTGGAGATGGCGCGAAAGCGCAGGCAGGAGCACGACCCCCACCGCCACGCCCACGACGCCGAGCGGAAGCTGGTAGAGCCGATCGGCATAATAGAGCCAGGCGACCGCCCCGTCGAAGAACGACGCGACCTGACGGCCCACGAGCAGGTTCACCTGCGTGACCCCGCCCGCGAGCGCCGCAGGCAGCGCGATGACGGCGAGCCGCCGCAGATCCGGGGTCAGGCGCGGGCGGCGCAGCTTGACCGGGAAACCGGCCCGGGCCGCGGCGACCCAAACCCAGGCAAGCTGGGCGACACCCGCAGCCAGGACCGCCCAGGACAGCCAGTCCGTCTCCCCACCCCCCAGCAGATCCTCGAGCCAGAGCGAGCCCACGAGGATCACGTTCAGCAGGATCGGGGCGGCCGCGGCAGCGGCGAAGCGGCCGAGCGCGTTCAGAACCCCGCTGACCAGGGCTGCGAGCGAGATGAAGAGGATGTAGGGAAACATCACCCGGCTCATGGCGACGGTCAGGTCGAACTTGGCCGGGTCCGCCCCGAACCCGCCCGCCATGGCGTAGACGAGCGCCGGCATGGCGAGCTGCGCGACGAGGGTCAGCGCGATGAGCACCGCGGTCAGTCCCGCGAACGCCTCCTCGGCAAAAAGCCGTGCGCCGCCACCCGCCTCCAGCCGCTTGGAGAACATCGGCACGAAGGCGGTGTTGAATGCCCCCTCGGCAAAAAACCGGCGGAACATGTTGGGCAGCGAAAAGGCGATGACGAACGCCTCGGCCGCCGGACCCGCGCCCAGGGCCGCCGCCATCGCCATGTCGCGCACGAAGCCGAGCACGCGGCTGCCCGTGGTCCAGCCGCCGACGGTGAGAAACGCGCGGGCGAGCCGGATGGGGCGTGCGCTCATGCGGGCGACCCGGACAGGGTCAGGCGGGTTCGACCACCCGCTCGATCGCCTCGCGCAGGCGGGTCTCGATGCTGCGCCGCTTGGCCTCGGAGGTGATCTTCAGCCCGAAGAGATCCTTGACGTAGAACACGTCGACCGCATGTTCGCCGTAGGTCGCGATCACGGCGGAAAAGATCGAGATGTTGCACGCGGCGATCGCCCGGGTCAGGTCGTAGAGCAGGCCGGGACGGTCCCGGGCGTTGACCTCGATGACCGTGTAGAGGTCCGACCCCTCGTTGTCAAAGATGATCCGGGTGGGCACGGTGAAGTCCTTGACCCGCCGTTTCATCCGGTCCTTCGACCGCAGCGCGTCGCGTGCCATCACCTCGCCGCGCAGCGTGCGCTCGACCGTACGGCGCAGCCGGTCGAGCCGGGATTTCTCGTAGGGCGCGCCGTCCATGTCCTGCACCCAGAAGGCCGATGTGGCGTAGCCGTCCGAGGTGGTGAAGGTTCGCGCATCCTTCACGTTCGCACCCGCCATCGCGAGCGCGCCTGCGATGCGCGCGAAGATCCCCGGGTGATCCTCCATGTAGAACACCGCCTTGGTCGCGTCGCGCGCGGCGTCGGGGGTGATGTGGGCAAAGATCTCGCCCGGCAGCACGTTCTCGTCCATCTTGGCGAACAAAAGATGCGTTTCGGTGTCAAACCCGAGCCAGTAGGGGGTGTAATGACGCACCAGCTCCTCCTGCACCGCGGCCTGGGTGGCGAAGGGTGCATAGACGGCCGTCAGTGCCGCCTTGGCCTCGGCCTCGCGTGCCGTCGCGGTCATCGTCTCGGCATCGCCCGTCAGGACGGCGCGGGTCGCGCGGTAGAGCTGGCGCAGGAGCTGGGCCTTCCAGTTGTTCCAGACCCCCGGGCCCACCGCCATGATGTCGCAGACGGTGAGCACGAGCAGGAGCTTCAGCCGCTCGGGGCTCTGCACCACATCGGCAAACGCGCGGACCGTCCGCGGATCGCCAATGTCGCGCTTTTGCGCCGTATCGGACATGGCGAGGTGATGGTGGACCAGCCATTCGACCAGCGCCACCGTTGCCTCGTCGAGCCCGAGGCGCAGGCAGACGTCGCGCGCGATGGCGGCCCCCACCCCCGAATGGTCCCCGGGCCGTCCCTTGCCGATATCGTGCAGCAGGACGGCAAGGTAGAGCACCCGCCGGTCCACGCCCTGGCGCAGGATGTCTGACACCACGGGCAGCGTGTCCACCAGCTCGCCCCGCTCGATCTGGCTCAGGATCGAGACGGCGTGGATCGTATGCTCGTCCACCGTATAGTGGTGGTACATGTTGAACTGCATCAGCGCCACGATCTGCCCGAATTCCGGCAGGAGCGCACCGAGTGCGCCCGTCTCGTTCAACCGACGCAGCGCCCGTTCGGGATTGGCGTTCCCGAGCAGGAGGTCGAGAAAGATCGCGTTCGCCTCGGCCGTTCCGCGCAGGCGCGCCACGATCAGGTCGCTGTGCCCGGCCACGCGGCGAAACGCCTGGGGGTGGATGAGCTGGCCGGTCCGCAGCGCCTCCTGGAAAAGCCGCAGGAGCAGGATCGGCTCGGCTGCGACCTGAAGCTCGTCGGCAAAGTCGATCCGCCCGTCATGCTCGACAAATCCCGCGGCGAGCTGGTTGCGCCCGAAGCCGAAGGCGCGGCGCAACCGGGGCCCGAGCGCCGGGCGCGGCTTGACATGCTGGGCCTCGAGCGAGGCGCAGAAGATCCGCGTCAGTTCGCCCACCGATTTCGCGTGGGTGAAATAGACCTGCATGAAATTCTCGACCGGATGGCGTCCGTCGGTAGCGGTGAAGCCCAGCCGGGCGGCGATCTCGACCTGCATGTCGAAGGTCAGCTGCTCGACCGCCCGGCCGCCCAGCAGGTGAAGGTGGCAGCGGACGGTCCAGAGGAATTCCGCCGCCTCGTGGAACACCTGGACCTCCACCCCGGAAAAGACGCCCTTGGCCACCAGCTCCTCGGGCGTGTCGGCGTGATAGAGGTATTTCGCGATCCAGTAGAGCGTCTGCAGATCACGCAGCCCGCCCTTGCCCTCCTTCACGTTGGGCTCGAGCAGGTAGCGCGACCCCCCGTTGCGCCGGTGGCGGGCATCGCGCTCGGCAAGCTTGGCCTCGACGAAGGCGGGGCCGGTCCGGGCGAAAAGCTCGCGCCAGAGCCGCTGCTGGAGCTCGGCCTCGAGCCCCCGGTCCCCGGTCAGGAAGCGGCGTTCCAGCAGCGCCGTGCGAATCGTGATGTCCTCGCGTGCCCGGGCGAGACAATCGTCCACGGTGCGCACGGAATGGCCGACCTTCAGCTTCAGATCCCAGAGGGTGTAGAGCACGCTCTCGATCACGCTCTCGCCCCAGGCTGTCTGCTTATAGGGGGTGAGGAAAAGCAGATCGAGATCCGAATAGGGCGCCATCTCGGCCCGCCCGTAGCCGCCCACGGCCAGCAGGGTCAGGCGCTCGGCCTTGGTCGGGTTGGGCAGGGGATGGAGGTGGGTCTGGGCAAGCTCCATGGCCAGGAGCACCACCGCATCGGTCAGTGCACTGCCACCCGCGGCGAGGGCGAGCCCCGCGGACGGCGCGGCGGCGAAGGCGTCCGTCAGCCGCGCCATCCCCGCCTCGCGCGCCGCGCGCAGGTCCGCCATGGCGGCACAGCGCAGGTCCGCCGCGGGCAGCGTCGCGGCAAGCGCAGCAAACCGGGCGCGCAGTGCGGGCGCATCGATCAGGTCGTGCACGGGCACGAGCGGCTGCTGCGCGCCCCCCGGCGCCACCGAATGCGCGGCCCCCGGCGCCCCGGTCGGCCCGTTTGCCGGGGCCGACGACCCCGGCAGCACGGCAGGCTCAGGACCCGGGGGAGGGACTGCGCGGTGCGGGATCGACGACACGGAACCCATCGGCACCCACCTCCATCACGGCAAGCGCGCGGTCGTTCAGACCGTCGGCGCGCAGGCGGAACGCACCACCCACCCCCGCGAACCCGCTCGGGTCGGTCAGGGCGGGCTCGGCAAAGGGATCGCGCGACCCCGCAGCGCGCGCGTCGCGGATCATCGCGCCGATCGCCGCGACCCCGTCATAGCCCAGGCTCGCGATCGCCGCGGGCGGCTGCTGGTAGGCGGCTGTGTAGCGGGCGGCGAATGCCGCGAACAGGTCGGGGTCGGGCGCGGGGAACCAGCCGCCATGGAGCGCCGCCTCCTGGATCGTCACGGGCGCGTTCCACTGGCCAAGGCCGAGATAACGCGTCTCACCCGGGCGCACACCAAAATAGGACAGGAACGCCCCCGCCGACCGCAGACCCTGGCCGCCCTCGGGCAACAGCACGGCCGGCGCGCTGTGGATCTCGGCATATTCCTTCGCCCGGTCCTGGATGCCCTGGAAGCTGCGGGGATAGTCGAGCGCGGCCGTCACCTCGACGCCGAACCGCCCGGCGGCGGCGCGCACCGCAGCCGCAGCCGCCTCGCCCGACGGAGATTGGGGGTAGAAGAGCCCGATCGATCCGATGCCCTGCGACCGGGCGTATCCCAGGATGCGCTGCGCCTCGCTCTCCGCCGTCTGGCCGATCAGCCAGACCCCGTTGCCCGCGGCCGAGGGGGTGGTGGAAAAGCTCAGCACCTTGATCCCCCGCGGCGCCGCGGCAGCGCGGACGGCGGGAACCTCGGTGCCGAACAGCGGACCGAGGATGATCGCGGCACCCTCCGCGACCGCGCGGGTCGCAGCCGCACCGGCCTGCGCGGCATCCCCCGCCGTCTCGTAGACCCGCAGGTCGATGGCGATGCCCTGCAGATCGCCACGCGCAAGCTCTGCGGCATTCACCAGGCTCTGCCCCAGGGCGGCGTGATCGGGGTTTCCCAGGGGGACGAGCAGCGCAACGCGCACCGGTCCGGCCGGATCGACCCCCGGGGCAGCGGTCGGCGTGGCGGCCGCGTCCGGGCCGCGGCCCGCCCCGGGACCGCCGGGCTGCGGGGCACAGGCCCCCAGCGTCAGCGCGACCACGATGGCCGCAAGCGACCCGCGCCTGCTCACATGAAACCCGATCATCGTCCCCTCGCGGTCTGCGGCTGCCGCCCTTTTTGCTGGAGGAAGGTTAGGCCGAGGTGTATTCCAAGGCAATGACCGACCCTGCGGACGCGCCCTCGCCCCCACCGACCGCGACGGCAGCACCCGACCCCGTCAGGCAACGCGCGTCGGCGACGGACGTTCCGGCGCGCCCGCTCGACCCCGGCCTCTACCTCGTGGCCACCCCGATCGGGGCGGCGGCCGACATCACCCTGCGCGCGCTCGACGTACTGGCCCGGGCCGACCTGCTGGCGGCCGAGGATACGCGGCGCGCGCGCCAGCTCCTCGACATCCACGGCGTGGCCCTGGCCGGTCGCAGGCTCCTGCCCTATCACGACCATAACGGTCCGGCCGCGCGCCCGGCGCTGATGGACGCGCTCGCCGCCGGGGCGCGGGTCGCCTATGTCTCGGATGCAGGCACCCCGCTGCTGGCCGATCCGGGCTTCCGGCTGGTGCAGGACGCGATCGCGGCGGGGCACGCGGTCCACGCCGTGCCGGGGGCATCCGCGCTGCTCGCGGCCCTGACGGTCGCGGGCCTGCCGACCGACCGGTTCCTCTTTGCAGGCTTTCCGCCGCCCAGGGCGGCCGCCCGGGCCGCGTTCCTTGCGGCGCTGCGCCATGTGCCCGCGACGCTCGTCTTCTACGAGGCCCCGCACCGGACCGCCGAGACGGTGGTGGCCCTGCGCGATGCCCTCGGCGACCGACCCGCCGCGCTCTGCCGCGAGCTGACTAAGCGGTTCGAGGAGGTCCGGCGCGCCTCGCTCTAGACCCTCGCCGATGCCCTCGCCGCCGAGGGCCCGCCCCGGGGAGAGGTCGTGCTGGTCGTGGGTCCGCCGACCGAGGCGGTGGCGAGCGCGGACGACATCGACGCGGCACTGCGCGCGGCGCTCGCCACCCTGTCGGTCAAGGATGCCGCCAGTGCCGTGGCCGAGGCGACCGGCGCCCCCCGGCGCGACGTCTATGCGCGGGCGCTGCGCCTGGCGGGCGGGCCATGAGCACGCGGGCAATACGCACGCGCGCCATAGGCTCGCGGGCCGCGCAGACCGGGCGCGCGGGCGAGGACATCGCCGAGCGCCTCTACCTCGCCCAGGGCGCCCGCATCCTCGCCCGACGCTTCCGCTGCCGGGGCGGCGAGATCGACCTGATCGCAGAGCTCGCGGGCGTGCTCGTCTTCGTCGAGGTCAAGGCCCGGGCACGGATCGAGACCGCAGCCCACGCCGTGACCCAGGCCCAGTGGCGGCGGTTGGAGAATGTCGCCGCACGGTTTATGCTCGACCACGCGATCGGCCCCGACACCCCGATGCGCTTCGACGTCGTCCTGGTGGGCGCGGGCGGGGCGGCGGAGATCGTCGAGAACGCCGGGCAATTCTGAAGAGGCACGACCCCGGGATGAAGGCGCGGCACCAGACCGCGCCACCCGGCGGCAGGAAGGGGCAGGACATGACACGCCTTGCGATGGCGGCCGCAGCGCTTGCGCTTGCGGGATGCGGCGCGCCGCTGTTGCTGGGCGCGGTCCCGGTGGCGGGGATCGCGACGCTCCAGCAGAAGGGACCCGGATCGGCCGTGTCCGATACCGGGCTGCGCATCGCGGTGAACGCGGCCCTGCTGTCGGACAGCGAGCCGCTCTTCACCAGCCTGTCGACCGAGGTCGTCGAGGGGCGGGTCCTGCTCGCGGGCCGCGTGCCCAGCCGGGCGGACAAGGTGCGCGCGCTCGCCGTCGTCTGGGGCGTGGACGGGGTGAACGAGGTGATCGACGCCATCAGCGTCGCCGACGGCCAGGGTGCCGGGGCCTACGCGACCGACTGGCGCATCACCTCGGAGCTCCGCTCGCGGCTGATCGGGGACGCGGGCATCCGGTCGCTCAACTACAACATCGAGACGCTCGACCGGACCATCCATCTGATGGGCCTGGCCCGCGACCGGTCCGAGCTGGACCGCGTCACCCGCCACGCCGCCCGCGTGCCGGGGGTGGCGCGGGTGGTCAGCCACGTCTATCTCTATGCCGACCCGCGCCGGGGGGCGCGGAGGACGGCCCCCGTGCTCTGACGGCGGACCGCGATCGGGGAGCTGCCCATGGGCCTGAAGGTCGCCTTCCAGATGGACCCGATCGGATCGGTGAACATCGCCGCCGACAGCTCGTTCCGCCTCGCGCTCGAGGCGCAGGCGCGCGGGCACACGCTGTTCCACTACACGCCCGACCGGCTGGCCTGGCGCGAGGGGCGGGTGCTCGCCACCGGCTGGCCGATGGAGGTCCAGCGCGTCCAGGGCGCCCACGCAACGCTCGGGCCGGAGACGACGGTGGACCTGGGCGGCTACGACGTCGTCTGGCTGCGCCAGGATCCGCCCTTCGACATGGGCTACATCACCACGACCCACATCCTCGACCACCTCGCGCCCGGCACGCTGGTGGTCAACGATCCGTTCTGGGTGCGCAACTATCCCGAAAAGCTCCTCGTCCTGCGGTTTCCCGACCTGACCCCGCCGACCTGCATCGCCCGCGATCTTGCCACCCTGCGCAGCTTTCGCGACGAGCATGGCGACATCATCCTGAAGCCCCTCTACGGCAATGGCGGCGCGGGGATCTTCAAGATGGGGCGCGACGACCGCAACCTCGCCTCGCTGCACGAGCTCTTCATGGGCATCAACCGCGAGCCGCTGATCGCGCAGAAATACCTGCCCGCCGTGGCAATGGGCGACAAGCGAGTGATCCTGGTCGATGGCGTGGCCGTGGGGGCGATCAACCGGGTGCCCCAGCCCGGCGAGACACGCTCGAACATGCATGTGGGCGGTCGGCCGGAGCCCATCGGGCTCGACGACCGCGACCGGGCCATCGCGGCGGCCATCGGCCCGCTGCTGCGCGAAAAGGGTCAGGTCTTCGTGGGCATCGACGTGATCGGCGGGTACCTGACAGAGATCAACGTGACCTCGCCCACGGGCATCCAGGAGCTGGAGCGGTTCGACGGCATCAATGCCGCGGGTCTGATCTGGGAGGCGATCGAACGCCGTCGCGCGGCCTGATGTCCTGGCGGCTACGCCTGCTCGACCTCGGCCTGCGGCTCGTCGAGAAACCGCGGCTCGCCCGCGCGACGGACCCGGTCGCCCTTCGCGCGAGCCTCGAGCGCGCCGCGCGGTTCTGGTTTCGCATGCCGCGGGGCGCGCGTGCGTTCGACACCCGGCTGGGCGGCCTGCCCGCGCGCGAGGCGGTGTGGGGGCACCCGCCGCGCGACCGCGTCCTGCTCTGGCTCCACGGTGGCGCCTATATCCAGGGCAGTCCCCGGACGCATCAGGCCCTGGGCGGCGCCCTGTCGCGGGCAAGCGGGATGCGCGTGATCCTGCCCGCCTATCGTCTCGCGCCAGAACACCCGTTCCCCGCGCAGATCGACGATGCCATGGCCGCCTGGCGCGGGCTGTTGGACGCGGGATACGATCCTGCCGCGCTTGCGCTCGGCGGCGACAGCGCGGGGGGCGGGCTCGCCTTCGCCACGCTCCACGCACTGGGCACCGTCGGCCTGCCGGGGCCGGGGGCCGTCGTCGCCTTCTCGCCCTGGGCCGATCTCACGCTCACCGCCGACAGCCTGCGGCGCAACGCGGCGCGCGACGCGCTCCTACCCGCGAGCCGGATGGCCGAGACGGTGGCCCGCGTGCTCGCCGGGGCCGACCCGCGCGATCCGCGGGCCTCGCCCCGGTTCGGGACCTACCCAGCCCCGCCCCCGGTCCTGATCCAGGCGAGCCGGGCCGAGATCCTCGCCGACGACGCGACCCACATGGCCGAGGTCCTGCGCGCGGCCGGCGGCGACGTCACCCTCGGCCTCTGGGACCGCACGCCCCATGCCTGGCAGCTCTTCCAGGGCCTGCTGCCCGAGGCCGACGCCGCCATCGCCGCCGCCGGCACCTTCCTGCACCGCCACCTTCCCGCCGCGACCGGCCCGGCGGAAGGGCCCGGGTGATTCGGCCGCGGGTCAAGGCTGCGCAGCACCCCCGGCCCCGCCGGGGGGCTTGGCCTTGACGCGCGGCCGAATCGCCCCCCGACGCTGGCGGCGGCGCGTTGAGGCGCATCCTGCGCCTCAACCGCTTCCCCAGCCCTGCCCCTGTCCCCTCGCCGCGACCGCCCCGGCGCCGGGAACCCCGCGGCCGCGGGGGGCTCGAT
>JANNOT010000478.1:0-1635 GCA_031399375.1 Paraoceanicella sp. | reverse complement strand
CCGACGCCGAGCAGCCGGTTGCGGTCCGCGACCTCGAGGCCGTCGAAGCGGAGCTCACAATGCCCGCCGTGCTCCTCCGGCCCCATGATCGCGATCCGCCGCACGATCTCCCAGCCGGGCTGGTCGCGGTGGAAGAGAAAGGCGCTGAGGTGGCGGCGGCGCTCCTCCGGGTCGGGGTCGGTGCGGGCGATCAGGATGAAATGCGCGGCCTCGGCGGCGCCGGTGATGAACCATTTGCGCCCGGTGATGCGCCAGACGTCGCCGTGGCGCTCGGCGCGGGTCTGGATCATGCTCGGGTCCGAGCCGCCGCCGGGCGCGGGCTCGGTCATCGCGAAAGCCGAGCGCACCTTGCCGTCGATGATCGGCTGGAGCCATTCGTCCTGTTGACCGGGGGTCGCGATGCGGGAGAGCACGTCGATGTTGCCGTCGTCGGGCGCTGCGCAATTGAAGATGACCGGGCCGAAGATCGAGCGGTTCGCCTCCTCGTACATGACGGCGCGGGCGACCATGGCGAGGGCCATTCCGCCGCGGGCGATCGGGGCCTGCGGCGACCAAAGGCCCGCCGACCGGGCCCGCGCGCGCAGGGGTTCGAGGGCCTCGAGGCGGATGTTGTCGTGCGCGTCCCAGGCGGCGCGATCGGCCTCGACCGGCAGGACGTGGTCCTCGACGAAAGCGCGGACGCGCAGCCGCAGGTCCTCGACTTCGGGAGCAAGCGCAAAGCCGAGCCCGGGCGTTTGCGTGATCCTGCCTTCCTGGTTCACGGCGGCCCCCGGCGGCGGCGTTCGGCGTCGTCCCACGCGGTAAGCGGCGGGTAGTCCGGCACGAAACCCGGTCTATTGCGTGCGTCAGAGGAGACGGCGACTTGCGAGGTCACCACATCGATCAGGGCCGGGGCGTTGTCAAGCCCGACGCAGCGCGCCCGCGAATTCGGCCGGGTTTCGCCGCCAGGGCCGTCCCACGATCCGATAACTTTGTCTCAGGCATAAGTCTCGAGCGTCGGGCCTGACCGGGCCAGGGGGCCGCCTTGGTCGATCCCTGCGGCGCCATTCGGACCCGAAGAGGAGCGGGGCAATTCCGGCGGCGCCGGGGCCGGCAAGGGCGGATCGACGGTCAGCGGGGACGCTTCACAGCGCGCGCCTTCGCGGCGGCGGCGCGCAATTCCTCGGCGATCTCCTCGGCTTCTTCCGGCTCAAAATCGAGCGGCACCCCCCCATCGGCCGTCTCGACGTAGATCCTGACCATTCCGAGCGACGTCGGCCCGATCTGCAGATTCGCCGCCACATCGCTCTCGCGGTCTATGCCCATGATGCACGCCCTCCGGTTCACCGCATTCTGCCCGGCTCCCTCGCGCCGCCGCAAGTCGCACTTGCATTTCGCGGGTTCGGGCGATACCTGCCAGAGCACGGTGCCGGCGTAGCTCAGTTGGTTAGAGCGCCTGATTGTGGATCAGGAGGTCCCCCGTTCAAGCCGGGGCGCTGGTACCAATAAAATCAATGCCTTAGGTGGAGCTTAGCCTTTTGCCTGCTAGCCTGCCTACCACATGCCTACCACGGCACCTAGCAGCCCTACCGCAACACGGACCGCAATGAGATTGTGAGGCATGGTCCGCGACTCGTTTCCGACCTGAAATTGTCG
>JANNOT010000471.1:0-12181 GCA_031399375.1 Paraoceanicella sp. | reverse complement strand
CCGACGACCGGCAGGCTCATGGCAATGGCGAGCTTGGGGTCGAACCCAAGCACGTACACGAACACCGGCACGGTGAGAACGGATCCGCCCCCCCCGAGGATGCCACCCCATGGACAACCCCGCCTATGTCGCGCTGAGCCGCCAGAGCGGTCTGCTCAAGGCCATGCAGACGGTCGCCAACAATCTTGCCAACATCTCCACCACCGGGTTCCGGCGCGAGGGGGTGATCTTCGCCGAGATGCTCCAGACCATGCCCGACGAGCCCGGCATGCTCGCCATGACCGCCGCGAGGGTGCGCCAGACCGACACCGCGGCGGGCGGGCTGGCCATCACCGGGGGGACCTATGATTTCGGGATCGAGGGGCCGGGCTTCTTCCGGGTGATGACCCCGGCGGGTGAGCGGCTGACGCGCAACGGCGCCTTCAGCCGCTCGGGCACGGGCGAGCTCGTCACCTCCCAGGGCCACCAGGTGCTCGACGCGGGCGGCGCGCCGCTCTTCCTGCCCCCCGATGCGGCGTCGATCTCGGTCGCCGCCGACGGGACCATCGATGCCGACGGCACCCCCATCGGCCAGATGGGCCTGGTGGAGGTGCGCGACCTCGCGACCCTGACGCGCGAGACCGGCCTCCTCTTCGAGGCGCCCGACGGCACGATCCCCGCCGAGACCACCCGGGTGATCCAGGGCAGCCTTGAGAGCTCGAACGTGGACCCCGTGCTCGAGATGACCCGCATGATCGAGATCCAGCGCAGCTACGAGCTCGGCCAGACCTTCATGGAACGCGAGGACGAACGCATCCGCGCGACCATCCGCAGCTTCGGCCAGCAGGGCTGACGCCCCCGCCATCCAACCACCCCACCCAGATCCCCACCCAGATCCCCACCCAGACCAAGGACCCCCGCCCATGCGCGCCCTCAACATCGCCGCCACCGGAATGCAGGCCCAGCAGATGCGGGTCGAAGTCATCTCCAACAACCTCGCCAACATGTCGACCACCGCCTACAGCGCCCGGCGGGCGGAATTCTCGGACCTGCACTACCAGCAGATCCAGCGCGCGGGCACGGTCAATGCCGTGACAGGCGAAGTGCTGCCCGCGGGCGTCCAGCTCGGGCTCGGCGTCCAAGCCGCCGCGATTTCGCGCGACGTGGAACAGGGCGCGCTGCAGCAGACCGGGGGCGATCTCGACATCGCCATCGAGGGCGCGGGGTATCTGGAGATCACCATGCCCGACGGCACCTCCTCCTACACCCGCGACGGGGCGCTGAAGCGCTCGGCCGACGGGCTGATCGTGACCTCCGAGGGCTACCCGGTCATCCCCGACATCACCATTCCCGCCGATGCCCGCGCCATCACCATCAACGCCGATGGCGAGGTCTACGCCTCCTTCGCCGACCAGGTCGCCGACCAGCTCCTGGGCCAGCTCACCCTCGCCACCTTCTCCAACCAGAAGGGGCTGGAGGCGATCGGGGGCAACCTCTTCCGCGAAACCGCGGCCTCGGGCCAGCCGGTGATCGGGGATGCGGGCACCGACGGGCGCGGCACGTTCCGCCAGGGCTACCTGGAGGAAAGCTCGGTCGATGCGGTGCGCGAGATCACCGACCTGATCGAGGCGCAGCGCGGCTACGAGCTGAACGCGAAGGTCATCACCGCCGCCGACCAGATGCTCGGCGCCACCACCCAGATCCGGTGATCGCCATGCGCAGTCCCCTGCCCGCCCTGCCCGTCACCCTGCTCGCAACCCTGCTCGCGACGGTCCTCTCCACCCTCGTGCTCGCCCCGCCCGCCTATCCCGCGGGGGAAAAGACCCTGGGTTCCGCCCCGGACTACATCGTCGTCACGACCCGGCCCATCCGCGCGGGCACCGTGCTCGGCCCCGGGGACGTGGCCCTCGTCCCCAGCCCCCTCCAGGGCCTGGCGCCAGGCACCCTGCAGGACCCCGAGGCCGCCGTGGGGCGCGAGGCGCGCGCGACCCTCTACCCCGGCCGCCCCATCGCGGCCGCCCAGCTCGGCGACCCCGCGCTCGTCGAGCGCAACGCCCTCGTGGCCCTGCGCTTCGAGACGGGCCTGCTCTCCATCGCCTCCGAGGGCCGGGCCCTCGACCGGGGAGCGGCGGGCGAGACGGTACGGGTGATGAACCTCGCCTCGCGCACCATCGTGACCGGCCGCATCGCCCCCGACGGGGTCGTGGACGTGGGCGCCCCGGCGGGCGGGGAGCTCGGACAATGAGGCGCAAGGTGACGGGCAAGGTGACGGGCAAGGTGACGGGCAAGGTGACGGGCATGACAGCACGGGCGAGCGGCGGCGCGAACGGCCGCGCAACCGGCCGCGCAACCCCGCGGGCACTCCTCCTCCTGCTCGCCCTCGCCGCCGCGGGCTGCACCCGGCTCGAGAATGTCGGCCGCGCGCCTGAGATGGCGCCGCCGGGCCGCCCCCTCGACCCCATCGCCCCCATCGCGCCCGAGCGCGTGGCCCTCGCCACCCCCCGCCTGCCCGCGGTGCCCGAGGCCTATGCGGCGGGCTCGCTCTGGCGCAACGGCCCCGCCTCGCTCTTCGGCGACCGCCGCGCCCAGACGCTCGGCGACATCGTGACCGTGGTGATCGAGATCGACGACCGCGCCCAGATCTCGAACGCGACCGAACGCTCGCGCTCGGGCACCGAGGAGCTGTCGGTGGGCGCGCTCTTCGGCCTGCCGAGCGTCGCCGACACCATCCTGCCCGGCGAGAACACCCTCGACCCCGGCGCCTCGATCAACTCCACCTCATCCTCCGAGGGCGATGGGTCCGTGAACCGGCGCGAGAAGATCGAGCTGCGGGTGGCAGCGACGGTGACCGAGGTGCTGCCCAACGGCCATCTCGTGCTCCAGGGCGCCCAGGAGGTGCGGGTGAACTACGAGCTGCGCGATCTCCAGGTCGCGGGCGTGATCCGCCCCGAGGACATCAGCCGCCGCAACGAGATCACCTATGACAAGATCGCCGAGGCCCGCATCATCTATGGCGGCCGCGGCCAGATCACCGACGTCCAGCAGCCGCGCTACGGCCAGCAGGTCGTCGACATCCTCCTGCCCTTCTGACACCCGACCCAGACCCCGACCCCGCCGCATCCGACGGAGACCCGTGCCATGAAGAAACTCCTCCCCCTGATCCTCGCCGTGATGGGCCTCGGCGGCGGCGTCATGGCCGGGGCCATGATGAAGCCCGCCCCCGCGCCCGAGGCGGGATCGGGGGCGGATGCCGCAGGGGCCGAGCCGGCCCCTGCCGCCGAGCCCGCCCCGGACGTGGGGGACCCGCTCAACCCCGACCCCGCCCATGACCCCAGCGTGACCTGGGACTACACCAAGCTCGATCGCCAGTTCGTGGTCCCGGTGATGGACGAGGCGCGGGTCGCGGCGCTCGTCGTGCTCTCGATCTCCATCGAGGTCGCCCCCGGCTCGGGTCCCGACGTGCTCGCGCGCGAGCCCAAGCTGCGCGATGCCTTCCTGCGCGTGCTCTTCGAGCACGAGCGGGCGGGGGGCTTCGCGGGTCCGTTCACCGATGCCCGCGTGATGAACGACCTGCGCGGCGCGCTCCGGGTCGCGGCCCAGGGGATCGTCGGCAAATCGGCCAATGACGTGCTGGTGACCGACCTTCTGCGCCAGGATCTGTGACGGGGCGCCGCCTCAGAGCCTGCCTGCGAGCAGGTTGATGCCAAGCGCCAGGACCCCGAGGTTGAAGAGGAACGCGATCACCGCCTGCCCCGTCACCGCCCGGCGCAGGGCGGCGGTGTGCACGGTGACGTCGGCGACCTGGAAGGTCATGCCGATCCCGAACGCGAAGTAGCAGAAATCCGAGAACCCCGGCAGGTCGGTGCCGGGAAAGGCGAGACCGCCGCGCGGCGCGGCGCCCCCACCCGCATCCGTGCCCCCGCCCGCATCCGTGCCCCCGCCCGCATCCTCACCCCCGTCCCCGCCACCATCCCCTGGGGTTGCGTCCGCGTCATAGTAGAGATGGGCGTAGTGGAACGCGTAGACGAGATTGCCGAAGGCCCAGGCGAGCAGGAGGGTGACGAGGCCGATGACCGCCGCGGCCTGGTCGAGCCCGGCCCGGCCGGTCGCGATCTGCCAGACCGCCACCAGCACGGCGAGCATCGCCACCGCCGCGACCCCGAGCAGCAGCGCCCGCCCGCCATCGTCGCGCGCCGCCCGGGCGCGCAGCACCTCCGCCCCGCCCACCCGCCAGAGCGGCACGGCCGAGAGCACGAAGAGCGCCGCCCCGAGATCGAAGCCGAGGGCGATCGCCGCGGGCAGCGGCAGCCAGGCCGCAAGCCCGCCCGCCCCCGCCCCGAAGGCGGCGAGAAACCCCAGGAACCGCCCGTGGCGCAGACGCATGGCCGGACCCGCCTTTTCCTGCACCCCATTCCCCCGCGGGGCGCCGGACGCCCCCCTGCACGTCGCATGCCGCCCGCAGGTCCCATCCCGGGCCCCATCCCAGGTTTCTCCCCCGAGATGCCCGCGACCATCACCCACGCCGCCCAGGCCCGCACCGCCCAGGCCCGCGCCGCCCAGGCCCGCGCCGCCCAGACTGGACCCGCCCAGACTGGAGCCGCCGCACGGGGCCCAGTCTGTGCTGCGGTTCCGCCCGAAGACCAGCCCCCGCGGCCCCGTGCCGCTGCAAAAACGCCCGGCGCGGGCCCGGCACGGGCCCGGCGCGGGCGATCTGCGGATAAACCTTGCAAAACAGCGGTCCGAACGGCATAGAGAAGAGGGGCTTCATGGTAAGAATGGAAAGCTGCGCTTTGAAATTCCTGCCTTTTCCTTATCCGGAATCGCGGGTGGCCCCCTGCGCCCGCGGCATGTCCCGCAGGATCCTTTCCCCGACGTTCTTCCGCGCGTTCCCCCTCGCCTTCTTCCCCCTCGCCTTCTCCCTCCTCGCCGTGCCGCACCGTGCCGGCGCGACCCCGGCGGGCTGAGGCGCGTCCGCGATGGCGCGCCCGCCGCGACAGCCCCCGTTCGGGCGGCGCCTGCTGGGCTGGAGCCTGGCGGGACTGGGTCTGGCGGGGCTGGGCGTGCTCTGGGGGGGGGCCACGCGCGCCGATCCCGATGGCTGGACCCTGAACGGCTCCTCCTCGGTCACGCTCGGGCTCGACATCAATGCCGCGGACAGCGGCGGGGGTGGGGGTGGGGGCGGCGACAGCTTGCGCCCGCGCCTCAGCCCGCGCCTCGCGCTCGTGGCCGTGCGCGAGAGCCGGGGGGGAAGCCTCACGCTCAACGGCGCCGTGTCGCCCGTGATCGCGGATGACGCGCCCAGCAACCCCCTGGGCTTCATGGCCCCCTCGGGCGGCGCGCGGCTCGCCATCGCGGGCAAGCGGGTCAATTTCACCACCGGGGTCACGGCCGCGGTACGCTCGACCAATTTCAGCCGCAGCCTTCTGGCCGAGGAGCCCGAGGATCCCGAGATCCCCTTCGACCCCGACCGCCTGGTGCGGGTGAGGGGGGATGCGCTGCAATACACCGTGGGCGGCACGGCCGGGGTCGGCTGGTCGCTCAGCGACCGCGACACGCTCTCGCTCAACGGCACTCTGAGGCGGCGCGACTATTTCGAGGGGGCGACCAGCCTGGTGCCCAACACCTCCGCGGCACTCTCGCTCGGCTGGTCGCGGGCGCTGACCAACCGGGTGGACGCATCGCTGGGGACGAGCGTGACCTGGTTCAACGCCACGCCCGAGGCGGGCTCGGGCGCGGCCGGGTCCGAAAGCGTGACCTTCGGGATCAATACCGGGGCGAGCTATGCTGCGACCCGCAGGCTCAGCCTGTCGGCCGGGATCGGGGTGTCGTTCGTCGACACGCTGTCGCGCACGGGGGGTACGGGGGGCACGGGGTCGCGCGATACCGGGCTCGACATCAGCCTGAACGGCAATCTGGGGTTCACCTATACCGGGGCGGAGACGACGCTGGGGGGCACGTTCGCCCAGTCGGTCGAGCCGAGCTCGTCGGGCGAACTGCAGAACACGACCTCGGCCAACCTCTCGGTCGCCCAGGCGCTGACCGCCGACACCACCTTCGCCTTCCAGACGCGGTTCCTGATGCAGACCCCGCTCGGCAGCGGCGAGGGCGACAGCACGGACCGGCGCATCCTGCGCTTTACCCCCTCGCTCAGCACCGCACTTGCCGAGACGACGAGCCTGCGCCTGGGCTACGCGCTCGACCTCACCGACGAGGAGGGGGAGGAGCCGGTGTCCCACAGCGTGTTCCTCACGCTGTCGCGCGGCTTCAGCCTGCTCAAGTAAGGGCCGATGCGGATCCTGCACCTGAGCGCGGATTACCCCGATCCGCTGGTGCCCGCGAAGACCCGCGCGGTGGCGAACCTGCTCGCGCTGGTCCCCGGCCATGACCACCATGTCTACACGCTCAACCGGGTCGACTGGCGGCCCGGCTGGATGGGGGGGGCAGGGATCGCGGCGCTCGCGTTCGCGGACGCGGCCGGGGCGGATCACCGGGCGCTCGCCTATCCCGCGCCGCCGAAGGGCCTAATGCTCGCCCGGTTCCTCGCGCCCGTGGCCGATGCCGTGCTGGCCGATCTCGCCGCCCGGGGGCTCAGGCCCGATCTCGTCCATGCCCACAAGATCTCGGTCGAGGGGCTGGTGGCGGGGCGGATCGCGCGGGCGCTCGGGATCCCCTTCGTCCTCTCGCTCCAGGGCGACAGCGACCTGAAGATCGTGGGGGTCAAGCGGTCCTTGCGCGCGCGCTACGCCGCCCTCTGGCACGAGGCGGCGGCGGTCTTTCCCTTCGCCCCCTGGACCGCCACGCGGATGGCGGGGCTGCTGGGGCCACGCACCGGACCCGTGCACCCTCTGCCCTGCCCGAGCCTGGCGGATGCCGAGCTTGCCCCCCGCCTGCGCGGCCCCGCGGCCCCGGTGATCGCGAGCGCCTTCCATCTCGGCGTCGCGGGGCGCAAGAACGCGGCCGGGCTGATCCGCGCCGTGGGGATCGCCGGGCGCGAGATCCCGGAGCTCGGCCTCGAGATCCTCGGGGGGGGCGATGCGGCTGCCTTCGCCCGGCTGACCCGGCTGGCCGCCACGGCCGCCCCGGGGCGAGTGCGCTTTCTCGGTGCCGTGCCCCATGCAGAGGTCCAGCGGCGCCTCAACGATGCCACCGCCTTCGCACTCGTGTCGCAGCGCGAGAGCTTCGGCATGGTCTTTGCCGAGGCGCTGCGCGCAGGCACCCCTTGCCTGATCCCCGCGGGCTGGGGCATTGATGGCTATCTGCCCGAGGGCGGCGTGCTGTTGCGCGCGGCCCCGGACGATACCGGGGCGATTGCGCATGCCCTGGTCCGGCTGGTGCGCGAGGAGGCGGCGTTCAAGAACCGCCTCGCCACCCTTCAGGCGGCAGGCGGTCTGCGGCTCTTCTCGGGTGCGGCGGTGGGCGAGACCTACCGCGCGGCCCTCGATGGGATCGCATCCGCCCGCCGCCCGGACGGCCCGATTTGACGGGCCTGCTGCCGGGGAGGAAATGCCCGGAACGGGCGTGTCGGCACGTGTACGTAACCCTGGAACGACGGTCCAGTCCCGCAACAGAACACTTCTGTCTGCGAACGCAGATACATTAATCATCTGTAAATAAGTTACCGAATTATTACCGACAGTTTTTCCTGAACCCGTCCATTTTTTTACGTATGTTTAAAATTTTAGGTGACAGGGTGCCGGACGCCTGTGTAAACGCGTTTCCGGGGAAATCATCAACAGCCACCTGACCGCGGCCTTCGGGCCGGGCCGCGCCATGCCTGCGCGCATAAAAGGAACGCTCCATGATCCACACCGTCCGCACGAGCGCCGAATTCGCCAGCGCGCTCTGGAACGTCAAGTCGGGGGATACCATCCGCCTCGCGCCCGGGACCTACGGGGGCGGCACCCTGCTCAACAAGGATTTCGCCCAGACGGTGACGATCACCAGCCTCGACCCCGACCAACCCGCGGTCCTGACCGGGCGGCTCGCGCTCACCAATGTGAGCAATGTCCTGGTGGAGAACCTGCACCTGAAGGTGACGGAGGCCAACAGCCCCGATGCGAACCGGATGCTGCGCATCGACCGCTCGGAAACCGTGACCATCCGCGACCTGCATGTCGAGGGGCGCGTGGTGGAGCGGGGCGATCCAGGCTCCTACGACCCTGCGACCGGCCCCGTGACCAAGACCGCCCAGTACAACAGCCCCCTGGTGGGCTATCCCACCGGCGTCGGCATCGGCATCTCGGATTCGCGCCGGGTGACGGTGGAGCGGACCGAGGTCGAGAACTTCACCTTCGGCATCTCGATGTCCGACGTGGTCGACACCCGCATCGCCAACAACCATGTCCACGACCTGCGCCATGACGGAATCCGGTTCTCGGACGCGCGCAACATGCTGATCGAAAACAACCTGATCGAGGATATTAATCCGTTCCACAACCCGGGTGGGCCGACCAAGTACAAGGACCATGGCGACCACATCCAGTTCTGGGCCACGCGCGCGGATTTCGGGGTGATCGGCCTGACCATCCGGGGCAACACCCTGCTGAAGGGCGAGGATGGTGGCTATACCCAGGGTATATTTGGTAGCTATTCACTAATTTCTGGTGATGATTCAAAAAAGGTGACGCTGGAAGACATCCAAGTCTACGACAATATCATCAATACCGGCCATCGCCATGGCATCTACATCTCCGACGCCAAGAACGTGAGCGTCCACCACAACACCCTCGTGCCGCCGCCCAAGGCCGACGATCTGGAGACCTCGGGCGGGGTGCCGCTGATCATGATCACCGCCTCGGGCAAGAAGCTCGCCAACGGGTCGGTCGATCCCAAGGTCGGCAGCATGCCCCAGGATGTGGACGTCTATGCCAACATCGTCGTGCGTCCCGACGCGGAGGCGGCCGATACCTACAAGATCTCGCCCAGCCAGTACGCGACCCTCGGTATCGTGATCGGCACCAACAGCATCCTCAGCCTTGACCCCGACGCGCCGAACTACTGGGGCAAGGTCTATCCCGACCTGGTGAATGCGGGGATCGACGCGATCTCGGATCTCGACATCGCACCCGGCGCCACCGGCCTCGTGCGGGCGGGAACCGGCGCGCGCACCGTGCCCGACTGGATCGTGAGCTATCTCGGCGGCCAGACGGGTGGCGGCGCGGGTGGCGGCGCAGGTGGCGGCACGGGCAGCGGCGCGGGCGGCGGCGTGGGCGTTCCCCGCGGCGACGACACCGGCACCCCCGGGGCGGTCGACCTGACGGAGGTCACGAGCTATTCCGCCGCAGGCCAGGACCGCGGCACCGCCTCGTCCATCACCACCGACAGCGTCACCCTGGGGGGCAATGCCTGGAAGCAGGTCCTGCTCGACCCCTTCACGGTCACCGCCGACACGGTGCTGGAGTTCAGCTTCTCCGTCCTCGCACGCGGCGAGGTCTTCGGGATCGGCTTTGGAACCGGATCGGCGCAGCTGGAGCCGACCTATGCGTTCCAGCTCGGCGGCAGCGACAGCTGGGGCCTGCAGGCGTTCCGCGGACCCTTGACGCCCCCGAGCGGGGAGCAACTCTACATCATCCGGGTGGGCGATTTCTTCACCGGCACCTTCGACCGCCTCGTACTGATTGCCGACGATGATGCCAAGGGTACGGCGCGTGCACGGTTCGGTGACATCGCCATCCGCAGCCTGTCCGACAACGACCCCAGTCCTGCGCCGACCGAACCCTACGTCCTGACCGCTTTCCAGTCCGGCGAGCAGGACGAGGGTACCGCCACGATCATGGACGAGGGCGACAGCATTGCCCTGTCGGGCAATGCGTGGAAGCATGTCGAGGGTGACTTCACCATCACCAGGACCACGGTGCTGACTCTGATCCTCGACATCGCCGAAGAGGGCGAGATCCACGGCATCGGCTTTGCCAATGACGACACGCTGCCGGTCGCCACCAGCTTCCAGCTTTCGGGCACCCAGCGCTGGGGCATCCAGACCCATAACCGCTATGACGAGCGCTCGGGCGAGGTGCGGGTGACCATCGAGGTCGGCAAGCATTTCACCGGCAGCTTCGACCAGCTGGTGCTGATCCAGGACGATGACGGGCATGCGGGGGCCGAAAGCCGGATGACCGCGATCGAGATCGCGCCGAGCCTTGCGGCCGAGCCCGTGCTGAGCTTCGTCTTCGACGACCCCCTCGCGGGCTGAAGGACGGCCCCGGCGCCTCCGCCCGCGCTTCTTGCGCGGCGGGGCTGCCCGGGCGAGAAGGAGCCCGGCCGGAGGCAGGGCGAGGGGCGGACATGGCGGGCACCACGGCGGCTTCTGCGGCGGGCCCTGCGGCAGGCAGCACAGCGGGTACGGTCGCGGGTACGGTCGCGGATACGGTGGCGGGCCCCGTGGGGGGCGCCGTGGCAGGCCCGGTGGGGGACCCCATGGCGGGTCCCGCCGCGGGTCGGCCATGGACCGGTCCGATGCGGCTGGGCAGCTGGCCGGGGCGGGAATTCGACCACAACCGCTTTCTCGCGATCTTTCTGGACGCGCTCGCGGCCGAAGGGGTGGAGGTGGTCGACCTGCCCGACACCGCCGCCTTCCGCCCCGCGGCGCTCGACGCCGCGATCCTGCACTGGGCCGAGGCGATCTTCTGGGAATCGCGCAGCACCGCGGATCTCGTGCGGCGCATGGCGCGCCTGCTCTGGCGGCTCGCCCGGCGGCCGGCCCGGGTCAAGGTGGTCTGGCTCGTCCACAACCTTGCCCCCCACGAGACGTTTCTGGTCAAGCGGCTGCTCTGGCGGCCCTATCTCTTTGCGCTCTCCCGGCTCGTGGACGGGGCGCTCACGCTCTCGCCGGGCACGGTGCCGGTCGTGCGCGCGGCCCTGCCCGGGCTCGCCCGCAGGCCCGTCGCCGCGATCTGGCACCCGGTCTATCCGGGCGAGGCGCTGGACGCGGCCGGGCGGCGGGCGGCGCGCGCGGCCCGGGGCTGGGACGAGGGCGTGCGGGTCTGGGGCTATTGCGGGCAGATCCGGCCCTATAAGGGGGTCGAGGATCTGGTCGCGGCCTTCGCGGGCCTTGCCGATCCGGGGGCGCGGCTCCTGCTCGCGGGACGAGCGCCCGACAGGGATCTCGCTGCGCGGCTGCAGACCGCGGCCGCCACCGACCCGCGGATCCGCCTCGAGCTTGCCGATCTTCCCGCCCCCGCCTTCCGCGCGGCCCTCGGCGCCTGCGACGTGGTGGTGGCACCCCTGCGGCGCTACCTCCATTCGGGGTCGATCCTCCACGCGCTGAGCGCCGCGCGCCCGGTCCTGACCCCCCGCACGCCGTTCGCCGAAAGCCTGCAGACCGCGCTCGGGCCCGGCTGGATGCGGCTCTATGACGGTCCGCTGACCCCCGGGGTCCTGGCGCAGGCGGGCGCGCCCGCCCCCGCGGAGCCCGACCTCGCCCCCTTCGCCCCCTTCGCGCCGCGCGCGGTAGCCACCGCCACGCTCGACATCCTGCGCGGGCTCGGGGCGCGCGGGGCCTGAGGGGGGGAGGCAGGGGGAGGCCTGTGGCCCCCCGGCAACGGCCGCGCCACCGGCCTGCGTTAACGATGTTCACCACTTGCCTAAAATGCAACCAGACCCCATAAGACTCTGGTAAGGGTGGTAGGGGGACTATTGGCTCGCCTCACCCCCCCGATCCTTGTCAGTGTGAGGTGTCCCAAATGAAGCTTTCCATGATCCTGGCCGCAGCCGTGCTTGCCGCCAGCACCCTCTCGGCCTCGGCCGTGACCTTTGCCACCGATGTCGACTGGGCCAATAACGGCACGGTCCCCGGTGACCGCGACAATCCGGCAGACGCACTCGGCGCGCCGGATGGTAAGTTCCTCAGCCTCGGCCTGACCAATGCCGACGGCACGAACCCGGGCTTTGCCGTGTTCACCTTCGGCACCCCGATCGTCGGCACCAATGCCGCCTCGGTCTTTGAGGTCACCTTCGTCTGCAATGGCGGCGGCGGTGTCTGCACCAACCATGTCGAAGAGGTCGAGCTCCTTGTCGGCACCGCTGGCGAATACGATTTCGGCAGCCATGATTTCTCGGATCTGAGCGATTTCACCTCGGTCGGTTTCCTCGACAACGGCGATGCCCAGACCGGTGCCTCGATCATCATCTCGGGCTCGTTCACCTATCTCGCGCTCGTGGACCGCAGCGTTGCGGCGGCCAACCTGCTCGGCATCGGCGTCGC
>JANNOT010000002.1:0-5270 GCA_031399375.1 Paraoceanicella sp. | reverse complement strand
CAGATTTGCAGCTGCTCGACGGCGGCGGCGCGGAAGGTGTCGCCTGCGGCGATGATCACCGATTTGCCCGCCGCCTTGAACTGCGCGGCGAGTTTGCCGATGGTCGTGGTCTTGCCCGAGCCGTTCACACCCACGACCAGCACCACCTGGGGCTTTCGGGCGTAAAGCGGCATCGGGCGCGCCACGGGCTCGAGAATCCGCGCGACCTCGGCGGCAAGCGCCGTGCGCACCTCGCCCGCCGACATGCGGGTACCGAAACGCCCCTCGGCCAACCGGGCCGCAACCTTCAGCGCCGTCTCCACGCCCAGATCGGCCTGGATGAGCACCTCCTCGAGGCTTTCGAGCATCGCGTCGTCGAGCACCCGACGCGGCGCGTCGGGCGCATCGCGCCCCGACAGGCGTCCGAGCAGCGACGGGCGAGGTGCCGGATCCAGCCCCGCCGGGGCGGGAACCTCGGCCATCATGGCATCGACCCCCGCCTCGATCTTCGAGGACGACTTGAAGAGCCGTTCCTTGAGCTTTCCGAAGAATGACATCGACCCTCCGCCCCGACCCCTACCCCGGACAGCCGGAAAGCAAAAGCCCCCAGCATCCTTGTCGCCCGCGGCCGAACCGCCTAAATCGAGACCTGGGCGGGATGGAGGGGGCGACATGCGGCGGACGGGGTTCATCATTGCGGCAATCACCGCGATCGGCACCGGGGCGGGCGGCCTTGCCGCGGGGGGTGAGGATGCGGCGATCCCGCCCGAGGAATGGCGGGCCATGGCCGTTGGCAAGACGGTCTATTACGCCATCGATGGCACGTATTTCGGGCGCGAATACTACTGGCCTGACCGCGACATGGTGACGTTCCAGCATGCCTCGGGGCGCTGTGTCGAGGGCCGCTGGACCTATGAGGACAGCGTCTACTGCTTTTACTTTGACCGGCCTAACTGCTTTGCGCATGTCCGGCGCGGGGGCGGAATCGTGATTGTGCCCCGGGATTCCTCGGATCCCGCGGACGAACAGGATGTGATGCAGATCGTACCTGTCGCGTTCTCCTGCACTCCCGGGCTCACCAGCTAATGCGGGCGGCACTGCTGCTCGCCTGGCTGGCGCTGCCCACCTCGCTCGCGCTGCCCGTCTCGCTGGCATTGCCCGCCGGGGCGGCCGAGGAACGGCTGTCGGGCGAGGCGTTCCGCGAGCTGTCGGAGGGGTACACGCTCCATTTCGACCTCGACGGGACCCATTTCGGCTCCGAGCAGTATCTGCCGGGCCAACGGAGCCTCTGGCGCTTCGGCGAGGACGGGTGCGAGCGCGGGGTCTGGTTCGAGCGCGACGGCGCGATCTGCTTTTCCTATGACGGCCAGCCGGACCTGCAATGCTGGGTCGTGGCCCGCCGGGACGGCCAGGTGTTCGTACGCACGATCGACGACGCCGAGGGGTTGGCCGAATTGCGCATGACCCGGCGCGACCGCGAACCGCTTGCCTGCCCAGGGCCGAACGTCGGCGTCTAGAACAACTCGCCCTGCCCGCGCGGCCCCCGGCCCCGCGCCCGGGGCGTGCGGGCGAACGACACCCGGCCGTCGCGGAACTCCGCCTCCACCGTCTCAGCCCCCCGCGCGGCGGCGGCATCGGGCAGAAGCCGCCCCGCCGCATCGCGCAGAACCGCGTATCCCCGCTGTAGCGTGCCTTGGTGGCCAAGCGTGTTCAGCAGGCGCCATGCCTGCGCGACGCCCTGGCGCAGACGGGCGAGGTGGACCTCGACGGCGGGCTCGAGGCGACAGGACACGACATCGAGGCGCTGGGCCGCGCGCGCCGGCGCCTCGCCCCACACCCGGTCCAGCCGCAGGCCCAGCCGGTCGAATGCCGTGCAGGGATCGCGCAGCTGTCCGCGTCCGGCGCGGTCGAGCCGCCCGCCGATCCCCGCCAGTCGCTCTGCAAGCCGCACCCGCTGACGATCGAGCAGCGCCGGGGTCAGCCGCCCGTCCACGGCCATCAGCCGCGCCTCGCGGGCGGCCAGCGCCGCGCGCAGCACCTGCGGGCCGAACCGCCCGGCGGCCGAGCGTCCGAAATCCGCCCGCCGCCCCTGGCCAAACGCGCGAAGCGCCCGGGGCAGCCGCGCGGCAAGCTCGTCCAGCCGCTGCTGGCGTTCTGCCACGAGCGCCTCGGGGCGGGGCAGAAGCCGGACCAGGTCGCGCAGGCGCTGGCCCCGCTCGCCCTGCGCGCGGGCGACCGCCCGGGTCCGCCGCGCCTCGAGCGCCGCCAGCGCGGCGGCAAGCTCGGCGCGGACCGGCACCGCCATCTCGGCCGCGGCCGTGGGCGTCGGCGCGCGCCGGTCCGCGGCGAAATCGATCAGGGTCGTGTCCGTCTCGTGGCCGACGGCCGAGATCAGCGGGATGGCGCTCGCCGCCGCGGCACGCACCACGATCTCCTCGTTGAACCCCCAGAGGTCCTCGACCGAGCCGCCGCCCCGGGCGACGATGATCACGTCGGGGCGCGGGATCGGGCCGCCCGGCGGCAATGCGTTGAACCCCGCGATGGCCGCCGCGACCTCGGCCGCGCAGCGGTCGCCCTGCACGACCACGGGCCAGACCAGCACATGCCGCGGGAACCGGTCGGCGAGGCGGTGCAGGATGTCGCGGATCACGGCCCCGGTGGGCGAGGTGACCACGCCGATGACCCCGGGCAGAAACGGTATCGCCCGCTTGCGCGCGGGATCGAACAGCCCCTCGGCGCCAAGCTGCGCCCGGCGTTTCTCCAGCATCGCCATGAGCGCGCCGAGACCGGCGGGCGCAAGGCTCTCGATCACCATCTGATAGCGCGACTGGCCAGGGAACGTCGTCAGCCGCCCGGTCGCAATGACCTCCATCCCCTCCTCGGGGCGCGTGCGCAGCCCCGATGCCGTGCCCTTCCAGATCACACAGGCGAGCACGGCGCCCTGATCCTTGAGATCGAGATAGAGGTGTCCCGACCCCGGCCTGGACACCCGTCCGACCTCGCCGCGCACCCGCACATGGGTGAACCCGCCCTCGATGGCCCGCCTGATGGCGCCCGACAGCTCCGAGACGCTGTAGGGCACGGCGTTCTCGCCCGTCTGGTCGATCTCGATCTCGCTCATGCCCCCCGCCTAGCACGGCGCGGCCCGCCCGCGCAAACCGGGGGGTTGCGGCTCGGGTCGGGGCGCGGGTAGACGGGGCCATGGACATCCTGATCCTCGGCGGCGGGGGCCGCGAACATGCGCTCGCCTGGGCGATCCGGCAGGATCCCCGGTGCGGGCGGCTCTGGTGCGCGCCCGGCAATGCGGGGATCGCGGCGGTCGCAACCTGCACACCGCTCGACATCGAGGACGGGGCGGCCGTCGCCGGCTTTGCGGTGGCAAACCATGTCGGCTTCGTCGTGATCGGGCCCGAGGCGCCGCTTGCCGCGGGGGTGTCGGATGCGCTGCGGGCGGCGGGGATCCTCACCTTCGGGCCGAGCCGGGCCGCTGCCGCGCTCGAAGCCTCCAAGGGGTTCACCAAGGCAATCTGCGCCGCGTCCGGCGCCCCCACCGCCGCCTGGGCCCGCTTCACCGAGTTAGGCGCCGCCGCGGCCCATATCCGCGCCACGGGCGCCCCGATCGTGGTCAAGGCCGACGGGCTCGCCGCAGGCAAGGGCGTCGTGGTGGCCGAGACCGAGGCCGAGGCGCTCGGCGCGCTCGCCGCAATGTTCGGCGCGGGCCATGGCGCGGTGGTGATCGAGGAGAAGCTGAGCGGCGAGGAGGTCTCGCTCTTCGCCCTAACCGACGGCGAGGCGGTGGTCCTGCTCCCCTCGGCCCAGGACCACAAGCGTGCGTTCGACGGCGATACCGGGCCCAATACCGGCGGCATGGGGGCCTATTCCCCCGCCCCGGCGCTGACCGATGCGCTCGCCACCCGGGCGTTGGACGAGATCATCCGCCCGACGCTCGCCGAGATGGCCCGCCGGGGCACCCCCTATCAGGGCGTGCTCTACGCGGGCCTGATGCTGACCGAGACGGGGCCGAAGCTCATCGAATACAATGCCCGCTTCGGCGATCCCGAGGCGCAGGTGATCCTGCCCCGGCTCGGCGCCCAGACGCTCGACGCGCTCCTCGCCTGCGCCGAGGGGCGGCTCGGCGATCTGCGGCTGACCCCGTCGCCCGAACCGGCCCTGACGGTCGTGCTGGCCGCGCGCGGTTATCCGGGCACCTATGCACGGGGCGAGCCGATCGGCGGGCTCGCGGCCGCCGCCGCCTGCCCCGGGGTCACGATCTTTCACGCGGGCACGCGGGCCCGGGGTTCCGCCATGGTGTCCCACGGCGGCCGGGTCCTGAGCGTCACCGCCACCGCCCCCAGCCTCGCCGAGGCCAGGACCCGGGCCTACGCCGCCATCGACCGGATCGACTGGCCCGGCGGGTTCTGCCGCCAAGACATCGGCTGGCGCGCCCTGCCCCCGCGCTGACGCGGATCCCGCCGGTGGGATCAGGGGCGGGCGGGCCGAGGGCGGGTCAAGGCGGCGGCACGCACCGCGCCCCCGGCGCGGCATGGCCTTGACGCGCCCTCCGCCCGCCATATGCTCGGAAAATCGTCTTGAGGGGCAGATCTGCCCCTCAAGCGCGTCCATGCAGCATGTTCTGCCTTGCGCCCGCGCAACGCCTGCCAGCGGCGGCGGCTGCGCGGCTGCGGGGGGCTTAATGCCCCCCATGGACGCCCGCACCTGCCCGAGTTCAGATCTGCTTTTCGGGCATCTGGACGACAAGTCCATCGATCGCGTCCGACACCTTGAGCTGGCAGGTCAGGCGCGACCTTTCATTCGGGCTCCACGCGAAATCGAGCATGTCGATCTCCATGTCCTCGCGCGGGGGAAGCTTGTCGGCCCAGGCGGCATCGACATAGACATGGCAGGTCGAACAGGCGCAGGCCCCGCCGCAATCGGCGTCGATTCCGGGGATGCCGTTGTCACGCGCCCCCTCCATCACCGTCATGCCGGACGCAACCTCCACCACGTGCCGGATGCCGTTGTGCTCGATGTAGGTAATCCGCGCCATGCGCCCCGTTCCCCCTGAAGCCGGTCGTCGACGATCCAACCGGGGGCTTTCTCTACTGCACCGCAGCGGGCGCTTCCAGTCCGAATTCCTGCGGCCCACGGGGGTGCGGAACGTGACGCAGGCTGATGCCGAGGCGAGGGTGTAGGCCGGTTTCGGCCCGCACTGGACCCGTCCCGCAGCCGGCGCACCAGTGCCCGTCCAGCGGGCTACCCGTCTGGATCCGCGCAGCACAGAGCGAGGGCGC
>JANNOT010000447.1:0-8546 GCA_031399375.1 Paraoceanicella sp. | reverse complement strand
CGCCAACACCCGCGACCGGGTGGAGGAGCTGACCCGCTTCCTGCGCGGCCGGGGCCTGGCCGCCGAGGCCCTGCACGGCAAAATGCTGCAACCCGAGCGCGACAAGTCCATGATGAAGCTGCGCAACGGCTCGGCCCCCGGCCTCGACCGCCGCACCGCCGAGCGCCTGCGCCGCGGCAAGACCGCGCCCGAGGCGCGCGTGGACCTCCACGGCCACACGCTCGACCGCGCCCATGACGTGCTCCACAGCTTCATCGCCCGCGCCGCCGGCCAGGGCATGCGCTGCGTGCTGGTCATCACCGGCAAGGGCCGCCCGTCCGAGGACGAGGAGGACTTCTTCCCCACCCGCACCGGCATCCTGAAACACAGCGTCCCCCGCTGGCTCACCCAGCCGCCCCTGGGCTCGCTGGTGGTGGGGGTGTTCCCCGCCCACGCCCGGCACGGGGGCGGCGGGGCGTTCTACGTCTATCTGCGCAAGCAGAGGTGACTTCGCCGAGTGTTACCTATAGCGCTGGGGAGCAACCGGAAAAAGGCCAGTTTGTGGTTGCCGCGGTGCAACCCACTAGCCCTTGCGTCCGCGTCTGCGAATCGCCGATAGTGGTGCACCGGAGCGCAGTTCGCCGCATCTTGCACAGAAGTTTTCGCGGCGTGGTGCCCTGAAAGCGCGCGGGGAGCAGCCCCGCATCCGGCACAAGGAGTCGAACCATGGCAAAACCGCCAGATGTTCGATGTAGGCTCGGTCGGTGGCAACGCGAACGCCATCACCACCGCCGATGGGCAGGTTTGTTGACGCTTCCCCTCAGAAAGTAGGCGCCCGCAGATCAGGGGGCGGCGAAAGCCGCCCCCACCACCGTTTATGGCATACCCCAATTTGTGGGGAAATCAAAAAAAGTCGAAAAATCCGACCGCCTCGCGCTGGTCGACGGTGCGGTAAGCGCTCACAGAATAAACCGCCCCAGATCCATGTTCCGCGACAGCGCGCCCAGATGCGTCTCGACGAACCCCGCATCCACCGTCACCGCCTCACCCCCCCGATCCGGCGCCGTAAAGCTCAGTTCCTCGAACACCCGCTCCAGCACGGTGTGGAGCCTGCGGGCGCCGATGTTCTCCACCGCGCGGTTCACCTCGGCCGCGATGCGGGCCAGCGCCGCGATGCCGTCCTCGGTGAAGGCGACCGTCACCCCCTCCGTCCCCATCAGGGCGGTGTACTGGCGGGTCAGGGCGTTTTCGGTCTCGGTCAGGATCCGGACGAAGTCCCCCTCCGTCAGCGCCTGAAGCTCCACCCGGATCGGCAGGCGACCCTGGAGTTCCGGCAAGAGGTCCGAGGGTTTGGCGATGTGGAACGCGCCCGAGGCGATGAAGAGGATGTGGTCCGTCTGCACCGGCCCGTGCTTGGTCGCGACCGTCGTGCCCTCGATCAGGGGGAGGAGGTCGCGCTGGACCCCCTCGCGGCTTACATCCGCCCCGCGGGTTTCGGCACGGGCGCAGATCTTGTCGATCTCGTCGAGGAACACGATGCCGTTCTGCTCGACCGCCTCGACGGCCGCGCGCGTCACCGCCTCCTGGTCCACCAGCTTGTCGGCTTCCTCGGCGATCAGGACGTCGTAGGACTGGGTCACGCTCATGCGGCGCCGCTTGGTCCGCCCGCCGAGCGCCTTGCCGAAGAGCTCGCCGATGTTCATCATCCCCATGCCGGGCTGGCCCGGGATCTCCATGCCGCCGAGCGGGTTGGAGGTGTCGGCGACCTCGACCTCGATCTCCTTGTCGTTCAACTCGCCTGCGCGCAGCTTGCGGCGGAACATCTCGCGCGTCGCCTCGCGCGCGTCCTCGCCGCAGAGGGCGGCGATCACCCGGGCCTCGGCCGCCTCGTGGGCGCGGGCGCGCACGGCGTCGCGGCGCTGCTCGCGCACCATCACGATGGCGGATTCCACCAGGTCGCGGATGATCTGCTCCACGTCCCGGCCGACATAGCCGACTTCCGTGAACTTCGTCGCCTCGACCTTCAGGAACGGCGCGCGGGCGAGCTTGGCGAGCCTGCGGCTGATCTCGGTCTTGCCCACGCCGGTCGGGCCGATCATCAGGATGTTCTTGGGATAGACTTCGCGCTGCATGTCCTCGGGCAACTGCTTGCGCCGCCAGCGGTTGCGCAGGGCCACGGCCACGGCGCGCTTGGCATCGCCCTGGCCGATGATGAAGCGGTCGAGCTCCGAGACGATTTCGCGCGGGGTCAGGTCGGTCATGGGCGCCCCTCCCAGGGCGGAAGGCGGTCCTTGAGCGGGAAATCCGGCAGGGCGCGCATCAGCGCCGCGCGGACCCGCATCCAGTTCGCCCCGATCAGGGTGATGAAGCCGCCCAGGATCAGCAGCGTGGTCGCAGTGGCCACGCCCGTATCGCCCCCCTCGAACACTTGGCCGAGCAGCAGCCCGAGATAGAGCAGCCCCGCGGTCAGGAACGACCGCCGGTCGATCACCAGCGCGACGCCGGCCAGCAGGACGAGGGCAACAAAGCTCAGCGCATACCCGAGCCCGGTGCCGAGGTTGTAGAGCGAGAACACCACCGTATTCACGATGGCTGGGGCCGCGAGCAGGTGCAGCCAGAACCCGCAGGCCGACAGGCGCGAGAGCCGGTGGGGATCGCGCGTGTCGAACCCCATGGCGACGACGAAGGTCGCGATCCCGAAGGCGAGGGTGGCGATCGCCGTGCGTGACCCGCCCGCGAGGTCGATGAGCCAGCCCGGGCCCCAGTCCTCGGTCAGATCCGAGGTCTCGAACACCGACAGCGATGCCAGAAGTGCCAGCAGGAGCAGCACACCGACCACGAAGAGCGTGATCGGAACCCGGAAGCGGCGGTAGAATGCGATCCCCGCCGCGGCACCGGCCACGAATGTGGCGGCCAATGGCCCCGGGCCCCCGCCGAGATCGGGCAGCATGGCAATCGTGGCGGCGAAGATTGCGACGGAGCCTGCAAAGACGACCGCCAGCACCACCGAGGGCAGGACCATCCGCCGCCGCCGGGTGAAATATTCCGCCATCCCCCAGGCCATCCCGGCCCCGACGAGCGGCAGTGCCGCCTCGCCGCCGACCATGCCGGTCACCGTGCCGATGCCCATGAACAGGAGCACGAGCCCTAGCGTGATGAACACCTCGTTGAAGCCCCGGAAAAGCTCGAAAGGTTCATCCTCGGCCGGCATCGCGTCGCGGTAGCCCGCGCGCGCGGCGGCCAGGGCCGCGATCCCCGCCGCCTGCGCCTCGTCAATCAGCCCCGCCGCGACCGCGGCGCGCAGGTCCTGGGCCGTCAGGTCAGCCATCGATGCTTTCCACCGTCAGCGACCCGTTGGTGTAGACGCAGATGTCCGCCGCGATCGCCATGGCGCGGCGGGCCACGGCCTCGGCGTCCTGATCGCCGTCCATCAGGGCGCGCGCGGCGGCGAGCGCGTACATGCCCCCCGACCCGATGGCCGCCACGCCATGCTCGGGCTCCAGCACGTCGCCCGCGCCGGTCACGACCAGAAGATCGCGCCCGTCGGTCACGATCAGCATCGCCTCGAGCTTCTGGAGGTAGCGCTCCGTCCGCCAGTCCTTGGCGAGCGCCACGCAGGCCCGGGCAAGCTGGCCGGGATGCGCCTCGAGCTTCGCCTCAAGCCGCTCGAGCAGGGTGAAGGCATCGGCGGTGGACCCCGCGAAGCCGCACACGACGTCGCGACCCCCTGCGGTCAGGCGGCGCACCTTCCGCGCGGTGGCTTTCAGCACCGTCTGGCCGAGGCTCACCTGTCCGTCGCCCGCGACGACCACCCGGCCGCCCTTGCGCACGCCCAGGATTGTCGTGCCATGCCAGGTCTCGCCCATCGTAGCAGATCCTCCCCCGCGCCCCGATATAGGCGGCGGCGGCGCTTGGCACCAGCCCGCGCGCCGCGCTATAGGCCGGGGTGACCAAGGAGCCGCCGATGCGCAAGGCCAGCCTGACCCGCAAGACCGCCGAGACCGAGGTGTCGGTGACGCTCGACCTCGACGGAACCGGGATCTGCGACAATCGCACGGGCGTGGGGTTCTTTGACCACATGCTCGACCAGCTCGGGCGCCACGCGCTCGTGGACCTTGCCGTCCACGCGACCGGTGACCTGCATATCGACGACCACCACACGGTCGAGGATGCGGGGATCGTGCTGGGCCGCGCGCTGGCCGAGGCGCTGGGGGACAAGCGCGGCATCCGCCGCTACGGGTCCTGCCACCTGGCCATGGACGACGCGCTGGTGCGCGCCGCGCTCGATCTGTCCGGCAGGCCGTTCCTCGTCTGGACCCTCGCGGTCCCGACCGCGAAGATCGGCACGTTCGACACCGAACTGGTGCGCGAATTCTTCACCGCGCTGGCCATGAACGGCGGCATCACGCTCCATGTCGACCTGCTGCACGGCACCAATGCCCATCATATCGTGGAGGCGACGTTCAAGGCCGTGGCTCGGGCGTTGCGAGAGGCGGTCGAGCCTGACCCGCGCCGCGCCGATGCGATCCCCTCGACCAAGGGGGTGCTGTGAACCGGACGGCGATCATAGATTATGGCTCGGGCAACCTGCGCTCGGCCGAAAAGAGCTTCCAGCGGGTCGCGGCGGAACGCGGCGGGCACGAGATCATCCTTACCGCAAATCCCGACGCGGTGCGCCGCGCCGACCGCATCGTGCTGCCCGGGGTCGGGGCGTTCGCGGACTGCCGAGCCGGTCTCCTCGCCGTGCCGGGGATGCTCGAGGCGATGACCGAGCGGGTGCGCGCCGGCGCCCCATTCCTCGGCATCTGCGTGGGCATGCAGCTCATGGCCACGCGCGGACTGGAGCATGGGCCGACACCGGGGTTCGACTGGATCCATGGCGACGTCGTTCCCCTGGTGCCCAACGACCCCGAGCTGAAGATCCCCCATATGGGCTGGAACGAGCTGATGCTCGACCAGCCCCATCCCGTGTTTGCCGGGATCGAGCCGGGGGATCACGCCTATTTCGTGCATTCCTTCCACATCGTCCCGCGCGAGCCGCATCACCGGCTGGCCCATGTCGCCTATGGCGGGCTGCTGACGGCCGCGGTGGGAAAGGCCAACATGGTCGGCACGCAGTTCCACCCCGAAAAGAGCCAGAGGACCGGGTTGCGGATCATCGCCAACTTCCTGACCTGGACCCCGTGACCCCCCTTCCCGCGCTGCTGGCCGAAGTGCGCGAGGAGGTCCTCGCCTCCACCCCCCCGGGCGACGTCGCGACCTACATCCCCGAACTGGCCAAGGTGCGCCCCGATCATTTCGGACTGGCCGTCGTGACCCGGGCGGGGGAAGAGGCGGTGGCGGGAGACGCGGACATGGCGTTCTCGATCCAGTCGGTGTCCAAGGTCTTCACCCTCGCCCTCGCCCTAGGCCGCCTCGGCGGTGCCGTCTGGCGCCGGGTGGGGCGCGAGCCGTCGGGCAGCGCGTTCAATTCGATCGTCCAGCTCGAATACGAGCACGGGCGCCCGCGCAACCCGTTCATCAATGCCGGGGCCATCGCGGTCACCGACGCGCTCCTGACCCACCAGACACCGCGGGGCACCCTGGGCGAGATCCTGCGGTTCCTGCGCGACGCGGCCGAGGACGAGGACATCCACATCAACGCCGATGTCGCGCGGTCCGAGGAGGCGACGGGGTTCCGCAACCTCGCGCTCGGCAATTTCCTTGCCAGCCACGGCAACCTGGTCAATCCCGTCGCCCTGACGCTCGGCGTGTATTTCCACCAATGCGCCATCGAGATGACCTGCCGCCAGCTCGCCCGCGCCGGCCGCTTTCTCGCCTTCGGCGGGCAGGTCGGGCCCGGCGGGTCGCGGATCGTCACGGCAGAGCGCGCACGGCGCATCAACGCGCTGATGCTGACCTGCGGGCATTACGATGGTTCGGGCGAGTTCGCCTTCCGCGTCGGCCTGCCGGGCAAGAGCGGGGTGGGGGGCGGCATCCTTGCCACCGTGCCGGGCGAGGCTGCGGTGGCGGTCTGGTCGCCCGGGCTGAACGCCAACGGCAACTCGCTGCGCGGCGCACGCGCGCTGGAACTTCTCGCGGCCCGGGCGGGCTGGTCGGTCTTCGGGTGAGCTGCGCGCCGACCGCCAGCGGCACACGCCGGGCGTGCGGTCATGGCGCGCCGCCATGTCGCCGTTCGTCGCCGCGGGCGGCCTGACCGGATCGCAGGGTGTTTCGCACGTGCACTCGCCACCGCTGCGCCGGTGTAGGACGACCCTCTGGTCGCCGCCTAGCGGGCTGCCGTCACCATGATCTCGACGAGGATTTCGGGCGCCGCCATCTCGGCCTGAACCGTTGCGCGGGCGGGGGTGTGGCCGGGCGCCACCCATCCCTCCCACACGGCGTTCATTTCGGCGAAGCTGCGGATGTCGCGAAGCCAGATGTTGGCCGACAGAAGCATGGTCTTGTCCGACCCCGCCAGCGCGAGCAGGCGGTCGATATTGGCCAGGATCGATTCGGTCTGCGCCGTGACGCTCGTCCCCTCGCCGACCTGGCCCGCGAGGTAGACCGTGTCCCTGGTGCAGACCGCCTGGCTCATCCGGGGGCCGGTCTCGAAACGCTCGATGCTCATGGGTCGCTGTCCCTTTCCTCAAGATCCCCTTCCGTGCTTAGCGGATGGTCCGTGCGCACGCCAGCGGCTTGCCCCGAGCCGCCTGCGCACGCCGCTCGCGTCCAATCGCGCCAGTGGCTTGCTCCATGCCGCGGAAGGGGTTAGCGGTGGGTTGGGTATTGTCCCCAGTCCCGGGCGTGCGCCGGGTCCGCCGAACCCGAGGCTGCCATGGACCTGATCGTTCTGATCGGACAATGCCTGTTCGTGGGTCTTCTGGCCGGGTGGCTGATCTTCGGGGTGTTCGAGAACCTGCGCGCCCCGGCCGTGAACGCGACCCTCGTGGCCGATGTGATGCGCATGTCGCGGGTGGCGGCGGTCTACCCCGAAATCTATGCCGAGGTGCACCGCAACCGCTGCGAGGATCCCCGGCTCCACCGCCTCGCCTTCGCCGCGATTGTAGCCTGCGAATGCGCCGTCGCGCTGATCCTGACCGTGGGGACGCTGGCGCTCGCCCTGGCGCTGCTCGGCGTCGTGCCGGCAGAGCCTGCACGGGTCATCGGCGCCATGGGGGCCGTGGGGTTCGCGGGGATCTGGGGCAGCTTTCTCGTGGGGGGGCAGTGGTATCACTACTGGGCCGGGCACGAGGGGTCGCAGATGACCCATTTCGTGATGACCCTCTGGGGCATCGCCACCTTCCTGACCCTGGTCTGAGGGGAGCGCCCATGGCCGATCACGCGACCCCGATCACGGCCGAGGATGTTGCGGGGGCCGAGCGTCTGCTGGGCATCGCCTATACCGACGCCGAACGCGCGCAGATGCTCGGCAACCTTCAGGGGCAGATCCTCGCCGCAGTGACGCGCCGGGCGCATCCCCTGGCCAATTCCGTGCCGATGGCCACCCGCTTCGACCCCCGGCTGCCCGGATTCGTGATGCCCCCGGGGAACGGAGTGGTCGCGTCCCGCACCGATCTCGGCCCCCTGCCGGGGGCGGAGGAGGACATCGCCTTCGCCCCCGTCACAGCCCTCGGCCACTGGATCCGCAGCGGCGTGCTGAGCAGCGCGCGGCTGACCGAGATCTATCTCGCCCGAATCGCGGCACTCGATCCCGTGCTCGAATGTTTCGTGACCGTCACGCCCGACCTCGCCCGGGACGAGGCGGCGGCGGCGGACGCGGCCCTGTCGGCCGGGCGCTGGCTCGGCCCGCTGCACGGGATCCCCTACGGCCTGAAGGATCTTTTCGACACCGCAGGCATCCGCACGACCTGGGGGGCGGAGCCTTTCGCCGACCGCATCCCGGACCGCGACGCGGTGATCGTCACCCGCCTGCGCGCCGCCGGTGCGGTGCTGCTGGGCAAGCTGACCCTCGGCGCGCTCGCCTATGGCGACATCTGGTTCGGGGGGGTGACGCGCAACCCGTGGAACCTCAACGAGGGGTCGTCGGGCTCGTCCGCGGGCTCGGGTGCGGCCACAGCGGCGGCGCTTGTCGGGTTTGCCATCGGGACCGAGACGCTGGGGTCCATCACCTCGCCCTCGGCCCGCTGCGGGACCGTGGGACTGCGCCCGACCTTCGGCCGGGTGCCGCGGACCGGGGGGATGGCGCTCTGCTGGTCGCTCGACAAGGTCGGGCCCATGGCCCGCAGCGCCGAGGATTGCCTCCTGGTCCTGGCCGCGCTGAACGGGGCGGACCCCGGCGACATGGCCGCGCTCGACGCGCCGCTGGCCTTTGACGGCGACGCCGGGCTCGACGGGGTCCGCTTCGGCTATATCCCCACGCAGTTCGGCAACGACGCCCACCCGATCGACCTTGCCGCGCTCGCCGCCCTGCGTCGTCTCGGCCAGCCGGTGGTGGAGGTGGGGTTGCCCGACCTGCCATATGGCGCGCTGATGAACGTGCTCTTTGCCGAGGCGGCGGCGGCATTCGAGGACCTGACGCTTTCGGGCGCCGACGATACCCTGCGCTGGCAGGACACCGGGGCCTG
>JANNOT010000444.1:0-6716 GCA_031399375.1 Paraoceanicella sp. | reverse complement strand
CGTTGATCTCGGGCGTGTGGATGCGGCGGCCGAACAGGGTCTCCACGTAGCCCTTGGCCTTCGCGCCTGCGATGGTGCGGTCCATGTAAGCGCGGATCCCGGGGAACTTCTCGAAATACCGGTCGATGAAGGCCTGCGCCTCGCCCCGCGGGATGCGCAGGTTGTTGGAAAGGCCGAAGGCCGAGATGCCGTAGATGATCCCGAAATTGATCGCCTTGGCCTGGCGGCGGATCATCGGGTCCATGCCCTCGATCGGCACGCCGAACATTTCCGACGCGGTCATGGCATGGATGTCGAGCCCCTCGCGGAACGCCTGCTTCAGGGCGGGGATGTCGGCGACCTCGGCGAGGATCCGGAGCTCGATCTGGCTGTAGTCGAGGCTGACGAGGACGTTCCCCGCCTCGGCCACGAACGCCTCGCGGATCTGGCGGCCCTCCTCGGTCCGGATCGGGATATTCTGCAGGTTCGGGTCGGTCGAGGCGAGCCGCCCGGTGGTCGTGGCAGCAAGGCTGAACGAGGTATGGACCCGGCCCGTCTCGGCATGGATGTAGCTGGGCAGCGCGTCCGTGTAGGTGGATTTCAGCTTCTGGATCTGTCGCCAGTCGAGCACCCGGCCCGGCAGGGCATGCCCCTCGGCCGCCAGCGTCTCCAGCGCATCGGCGGGGGTCGCCCAGGCCCCGGTCTTCGTCCGCTCGCCCCCCGGCAGCCCCATCTTGCCGAACAGGATGTCGCCGAGCTGCTTGGGCGAGCCCACGTTGAACCGCTCGCCCGCCAGTTCCTCGATCTCCGCCTCCAGCCCCGCCATGCGCTGGGCGAACCGGCTCGACATGCGCGACAGATGCTCGCGGTCGATCTTGACCCCGTGCATCTCCATCTGGGCGAGCACCGGGATCAGCGGACGCTCCAGGGTCTCGTAGACCGTGGTGACCCGGTCGCGCACCAGCCGCGGCTTCAGCGCGCGGTGCAGGCGCAGCGCCACCTCCGCATCCTCGGCCCCGTAGCCGGTCGCGCGGTCGATGGGCACATGGGCAAACGTGATGCGTCCCTTGCCCGATCCCAGAAGATCCTTGATCGGGATGGGCCGGTGGCCGAGATGGCGTTCGGACAGCGCGTCGAGCCCGTGGCTGCCGAGGCCCGAATCGAGCGCATAGGACATCAGCATCGTGTCGTCGATCGGGCCCACGCGGACGCCATTGCGGGCGAGGATCTTCATGTCATACTTGAGGTTCTGGCCGATCTTGAGGACGGCGTCGTCCTCGAGCAGCGGGCGCAGGAGCGCCAGCACCTCGTCCAGCGCCATCTGGCCCCCGACGCGGGTGGTCGCACCCAGCAGATCCCCCGATCCCTCGACATGCCCCACCGGCACGTAGGCCGCGGCCCCCGGCTCCACGCAGAGCGCGATGCCGACCAGGTCGGCGACCATCTCGTCCAGCCCGGTGGTCTCGGTATCGACCGCGACCGCGCCCCGTTCCCGGGCGCGGGCGATCCAGGTGGCGAGCGCGTCCGCGTCGCGCACGGTCTCGTAGACCGTGACGTCGATGGGGGACAGCTCTGCCGCGGGGGACGGCTCGGGGGCGGCCACCGGTGCGGCACGCCCCGCCTCGGCGGCGACCCGCGCCGTCAGGGTGCGGAACTCCATCTCGGTCAGGAACCGCAGCAGCATGTCGGGATCGGGCTCGCGCAGCACCAGCGCGTCGAGCGGCTCGGGCACCGGCACGTCGCGGCGCAGGGTCACAAGCTGGCGCGAGATGCGGATCAGATCGGCATTGCCCACCAGCGCCTCGCGCCGCTTGGGCTGCTTGATCTCGCCCGCGCGGGCGAGAAGCGTGTCGAGATCGCCGTACTCGGCCAGAAGCTGCGCCGCCGTCTTGATCCCAATCCCCGGCGCGCCGGGCACGTTGTCCACCGAATCCCCCGCGAGCGCCTGGACCTCAACGACTTGGCCCGGCTCCACGCCGAACTTCTCGAACACCTCGTCGCGCCCGATCCTGCGGCTCTTCATGCCGTCGAGCATCCCGATGCGGTCGGTGACGAGCTGCATCAGATCCTTGTCGGACGAGATGATCGTGACCCGCGCCCCCAGCGCCTCCGCCTCGGTCGCATAGGTCGCGATGATGTCATCGGCCTCGAACCCGTCGAGCTCGATGCAGGGCAGGTTGAACGCGCGCGTCGCGTCGCGGATCAGCGGGAACTGTGGGACCAGATCCTCGGGCGGCTCGGGCCGCTGGGCCTTGTAGAGCGGGTAGATCGCGTTGCGGAACGTCTTGGACGAATAATCGAAGATCACTGCGAGGTGGGTGGGCGCCTCGGGCCCCTTCGTCTCCTCCACCAGCTTCCAGATCATGTTGCAAAAGCCCGAGACGGCGCCCACCGGCACCCCGTCGGACTTTCGCGTCAAGGGTGGCAGCGCATGATACGCGCGAAAGATGTAGCCCGACCCGTCGATCAGCGTCAGATGATCGCCCGGCCCCATGTCAGTGGTCCGCCTCTGCACCCGGTTTCAGCACGAAGCGCTTGTCGCAATAACCGCATTCGACCCAGCCGCGGTCATCGGGGATCGTCAACCAGACCCGGGGATGGCCGAGCGCCGCGCCACCGCCGTCGCAGCTGATGCGGCGCGTGATCACTTCCTCGATTTCGGGGGCGTCGGCGGCCATGGGCGTCTCCGGGGTTGCGGGGGGCACGATAGCGCAGCGCCACGGGGGCGCAAGGCTTGGCCCGTCGTCAGGCGCGCGCCAGCATCGGCCCCAGCACCCGGCCGCCGAGCACGTGGACATGCAGATGCGGCACCTCCTGCACGCCGTGGGCGCCTGCGTTGGAGATCAGCCGGTAGCCGCCTGCCGACACCTCCGTCATGGCGCAGACCCGCCCGATGGCGCGGGTGAAATCGGCCTGTTCGGCCTCGCTCGCCTCCTCGGCGAAATGGTCATAGGCGACATAGGCGCCGCGCGGGATCACCAGCACATGCACCGGCGCCTGCGGCCGGATGTCGTGGAAGGCGAGGCTGTGCGGCGTCTCCAGCAGCGTCTTGTTGGGGATCTCGCCGCGCAGGATGCGGGCGAAGACGTTCTGGGGGTCATAGATCCAGGGCATGCGCGGGCTCCGGTTGCGTGGCCGCGCGACAATGCCAAGCCCGGTGCCCGCCGTCACGGGTGCAAATAGGTGCCGGCACGTGTGTCGCGTGTGCAGTGCAGCGGAAATCGCGCCGAACCGCCGGGATTTGCCCGCATCTGCGGAAAAAACTTTGCGAGTGTAAACCAGATATCCGCTATTGTTCTGTCGCCCGCCGCGATTCTGTGTGCGGGTGTGTGGTCGTGTTTTTTCGGGAGCCTTCGTCCATGGCGCGATTTTCCAGTGGCCGTGCAGGCATTTTGCCGTCCTGCCTGGCCTTGATTGGTTTCTTGCAGGCAGCAAGCGGGATGCCGTCCCAGGCGGCGATCATGACCAGCGTCACGGGCGTGCCTGCCGGTACCGTGGCCTTTGACTCGGCCGTGTCGGCTGCGGGTGGATCCGTGTCGATCGATGTTTGGGCCGGGCTGGGTGGCGGCACGTCGAGCGACCGCGGGGATTATGTCCTGAGCCGGACCAATGGGGCGGCGCTTTTCGGCGAAGCCTATGGCACCCTGCCGGGGCTGGTCATCGATATCTCGCCCGACGGGGGGTTCGACGGCCCCAATGGAACCCCGGCCAGCGGCCTGACCTTCAGCTTCGAGACGCCGGTGACCGCGGTCGGATTTGCCGTCGCGGACTGGGGGACCTGCTGTTTCAACCCGAATTCCGCGCTCTTTCTCTCGATCGATGACGGCCTGCCGATTCTCGTCGCGACGGCATCGGCCGAGGCGGACGGCCTCTTCGCCAATGCCGCCGGGGAGCTGGTGTCGGAGCTTTTCATCGCAGCCTTCAGTGATGCCGGTGGCTTCAGCAGCGTGAAGGTCTGGGGCGATGGGTCGGGCGAGGCGCTCTATGCGGGCTCCGCGCTGCGCTACGCCCTCTTCGCCCCGGGGGAGGTGCCGGTGGCGGTGCCCCTGCCCGCCGGCGGGGTCCTGATGCTGGCCGCGCTCGCGGCACTCGGCGCAGTGCGTCGGCGCACCCGCTGACCCCGCACCCGGTTGCCGCGCCCGCCCCTGACCCGCTAGGGTCACGGGCATGACCGACGCGCCCGCCTATCAGGTCCTGGCCCGGAAATACCGCCCACAGGTTTTCGCCGACCTGATCGGGCAGGAGGCGATGGTCCGCGTGCTGCGCAATGCCTTCGCCGCTGGGCGCATCGCCCATGCCTTCGTGCTGACCGGCGTGCGCGGTGTGGGCAAGACCACCACGGCGCGGATCATCGCGCGCGGTCTCAACTGCATCGGCCCGGACGGGCAGGGCGGCGTCACGGTCGATCCCTGCGGCGTCTGCGGCCCCTGCCGCGCCATCGCCGAGGGGCGGCACACCGATGTGCTGGAGATGGACGCGGCCACCCACACCCAGGTGGACCGGATGCGCGAACTCCTGGCCTCGGTCCCCTACCGCCCGGCCGAGACGCGCTACAAGGTCTACATCATCGACGAGGTGCACATGCTCAGCACCTCGTCGTTCAACGCGCTCCTGAAGACGCTGGAGGAGCCGCCCGCGCATGTGAAGTTCCTGTTCGCCACGACCGAGATCCGCAAGGTGCCGGTGACGGTCCTGTCGCGCTGCCAGCGCTTCGACCTGCGCCGGATCGAGCCGGATCGGATGATCGGCTTCCTCCGCGGGATTGCCGCGGCCGAGGGCGTGGCGGTGGCGGATGGGGCGCTCGCCCTGATTGCCCGGGCGGCAGAGGGGTCGGCGCGCGACGCGCTGTCGCTCCTCGACCAGGCGATCGCCCATGGCGGGGGCGCGACCGAGGCGCAGGCGGTGCGCGATATGCTGGGCCTGGCCGACCGGGGACGGGTGCTCGACCTGTTCGGGGCCGTGATGCGCGGTGATGCGGCGGGGGCGCTTGCGGAGCTGGGCGCGCAGTACGGTGCGGGGGCGGACCCCATGGCCGTCCTGCGGGACCTCGCGGAGGTGACGCACTGGATCTCGGTCGTCAAGATCACGCCCGAGGCGGTGGATGATCCGACCGTCACCCCCGACGAGCGCGCCCGCGGCCGCGGTTTTGCCGAAACACTGCCGCTGCGCGTCCTGGCCCGCCTGTGGCAGATGCTGCTGAAGGCGCTGGAGGAGGTGGCGGCGGCACCGAATGCGATGATGGCCGCCGAAATGGCGCTGATCCGCATGACCCATGTCGCCGACCTTCCGACGCCCGAGGAACTGGTGCGCCGCCTGACCGGTGCCCCCGCGGCCGCGCCCCCGGCACCCGCACCCCCGGCACCCGCCTCATCGCCGCCTGCCCCGCGCGGCCCGGTCATGGCGCTCGCGGCCAGCGGCGGGGTCCGGGCCGTCGCTGTGCCCGCGCCCGACGCGCTCGCGTCCTTCGCCCGGTTCGACGATGTCGTGGCGCTGATCCGGGCGCGGGGCGACGTCAAGCTGCTGGTGGATGTGGAAACGCATCTGAGCCTGGTCGGCTACGCGCCCGGCCGGATCGAGTTCGCCCCGGACGGGGACGCGCCGCGCGACCTCGCCCCCCTGCTCAAGCAGCGGCTGGAGGGATGGACGGGTGCCCGCTGGGGCGTGTCCGTGGTGGCCGAGGGCGGTGCCCCGACGCTGCGGGCGCAGCGCACCACCGCCGAGTGCGACCTGCGGGTCGAGGCCGAGGGGCACCCGCTGGTACGTGCCGCGCTCGCCGCGTTTCCCCGCGCCCGGATCATCGCGGTCCGCCCGGCGCAGGCCCTGGCGCTGGAAAGCCCGCCTTCCGCCGATTACCTATCCCCCGTTGTCGAGGACATCCCCGATGACTGGGACCCGTTCGAAGAGGAGGGTTGAGGCATGTTCAAGGGATTGGGCCAGCTCGGCGACATGGCCAAGCTCATGAAACAGGCGCAGGAGATCCAGACCAGGATGGCCGAGGCGCAGGAGCGACTGGCCGAGATCGAGGTCGTGGGACAGGCGGGCGCGGGGCTCGTCCGTGCGACCGTCACGGCCAAGGGCGTTCTGAAGCGGCTCTCGATTGACCCCAGTCTTTTCCGCCCGGACGATCGCGAGGTGGTCGAGGACTTGATCGTCGCGGCCATCGCCGAGGCGCAGGCCAAGGGCTAGGATACCGCCCAGGCCGAGATGGCGAAGCTGACCGAGGGCCTGCCACTGCCGCCGGGCATGAAGCTGCCGTTCTGATCCCGCGTACCGGGCCCTGCTGCCCGGCCGCGGCGCCCGTCGGACAGGGCGGCGCGATCGACCGCGCCTCTGCCGCCCGGGCGGGGTCGAACCAGGCGCTCCGGGGGGCGTCGTGCGGGCCGACCCCCTTCGCCGCCTCGGGCGCGGCCACCCGCGCGGCCGTTAGCCCGGCGGTGCGCAGTCCACCGGCGCGCTGCGCCGCAAGCCCGGCAGTCTCGCGCCCTGCGGTCCAGGCGGCACGGCAGGCTGCGATCACGGCACGGGCGTCCAGGAGCGCACCGGCAATCGTCGGCGCCATGGCCGCGGCGCGGGTCGGGCGGCGGCCCGGTGTCATCGTGTGCTCCGGACGCCGGTGTGACGGTCAGGGTTGCGATGATCCGGAACGTCCAGGCGCCCGCGTCGCAAAGCCCGAACCGAGGTCGAGACGATGCCATAACGAAACCATGACGCATCTCCGCAGGCTTGACCCCGGCGCG
>JANNOT010000428.1:0-4096 GCA_031399375.1 Paraoceanicella sp. | reverse complement strand
GAGGCCCGCGACATCGACACCCCCCGCATCTGGACCGCCGCCCGCGACCAGGCGATGTGGGAGGCGTTGCAGGGGTGAGCGCCCCGGATCACCGGCGGTCGGCGGCGCGCACGGTGGGCGTCCCTGCCCGGGGACCGCACCACGACCATGGGCGCCGACAGACCGGCACGGAGCGGCGGCGGGCGATGCGCATGGGTCATGGACAGGGCGTCCACCGGGGGTCGCCGCGGATCGCGGGCCCGCCAAGCATTGCCTTCGCCCCGCCGACCGATACCTATGGCAGGATCGCCCCTTGGACGGAGACTGGCTGGTGATACCGCTGCTCGCCCGATTTGCGCGCAACAATGCCTGGGCGAACGAGACGCTCTACGCCGCCGTCCTGCGCCTGAGCCCGGAGGCGTTCGTGGCGCGGCGACCGTCATTCTTTCCCTCGATCGGGCTCACGCTCAACCACATCCTCGCCGTCGATCTGGCCTATCTCGACGCGCTGGAGGGGGGCGGACGGGGGCGCGAGATCTACGCGACCTGGATCGACCGGGACGCTGCGACCCTCGCGCGCGAACAGGCGGGTACGGACCGCCGCCTGATTGCCTACTGCGATGCGGACCGGGCGCCTGACCTGATCGTACGCGTCGATCGCGGGCCAAACGGGGTGTGGGAAGAACGGGTGGACGACATCCTCGCGCATCTCTTTCAGCACCAGATCCATCATCGGGGCCAGGTCCACGCGATGCTGTCGGGAACCGACATCCCCCCGCCACAGCTCGACGATTTCTTTCTGCGGTTCGGGCGCCATCCCCGCGCCGACGCGCTGCTGGCGGAGGGGTGAGATGTCGGAACGGCGTTTCTGGATCGTGGCCTCGATCGGCGGACTTGGCCTCGTCCTCGTCATGCTCTGGCGCATCGAGTTCGACTTCGCCCGTTCGCCCGCGGCGGTCGAGACGGCGCTGATCGGCACGCTCTTTTTCGGCTATCTGCTGTGGAAGAACATTCGCAAGCGGGATTGAGCTCATGCGTCAGGCCTATGCCCCGTTTGCCTATATCCCCCCCGCCGGGCTGACGCGGCCCGAACCGGTGCACAGGGTCGTCATCGTGGGTGCGGGGCCCGTGGGGTTGACCCTTGCGCTCGATCTCGCGCAGCGCGGCGTGTCGGTCGTCGTGCTCGACGACAATGACGTGGTCTCGGTCGGCAGCCGCGCGATCTGCTGGGCCAAGCGGACGCTGGAGATCCTCGACCGGCTCGGCGTGGCCGGACGGATGCTGGAAAAGGGCGTGACCTGGCAGGTCGGCCGTACCCGGCATGGCGCGCGGGAGCTGTTCAGCGTCGATCTTCTGCCGGAGGCGGGGCACAAGATGCCCGCCTTCATTAACCTCCAGCAATACCATGTCGAACAGTATCTGGTGGAGCGCTGCCGGGATTTCCCCGATCTCATCGACCTGCGGTTCAGAAACCGCGTGGTGGCGGTGGAGCGGGGCGAGACGGCGCGCGCGACGGTCCAGACGCCCGATGGCACCTATGCCGTCGAGGCGCGCTTTCTCGTTGCCTGCGACGGGGCGCGCTCGCCCATCCGGGGCATGCTCGGCCTCGCGTTCGAGGGCGAGCTGTTCGAGGAACGCTTCCTGATCGCGGACATCGAGATGGAGGCGGATTTCCCGCCCGAGCGCTGGTTCTGGTTCGAGCCGCCGTTCCATCCGGGCCAGTCGGCGCTCCTGCACAAGCAACCCGACAACATCTGGCGTATCGACCTGCAGCTCGGCTGGGACGCGGATCCGGAGGTGGAGAAGGACCCCGTACGCATCCTGCCCCGCATCGCCCGGGTGGTGGGGGACCGGCCCTTCACCCTCGACTGGACGTCGGTCTACACATTCCAGTGCCGCAGGCTTGCCCGCTTCGTGCACGCTCCGGTGATCTTCTGTGGCGACAGTGCCCATGTCGTCTCCCCCTTCGGCGCGCGCGGCGGCAATGGCGGGATCCAGGACGCGGACAACCTGGGCTGGAAGCTCGCGGCGGTGCTGGGCGGTGCGCCAGCCGCCCTTCTGGACAGCTACGACCGCGAACGGGGCGAGGCGGCGGACGAGAACATCCGCCATTCCGCCCGCGCCACCCGGTTCATGTCGCCCGAGCCGGGGGCGGAGCGGGTGTTTCGCGATGCGGTGCTCGCCCTCGCGGCCGAGGCGCCGTTCGCGCGCAGCCTCGTCAATTCGGGCCGCCTGTCCACCCCCTGCGCCTACACCCTCGACGCCCCCGATGACCCGGCCCTGCCGCCGCCGACGCGGCCGGGGGCGGCGGTGCAGGACGCGCCGGTCGGCAATGGCTGGCTGATCGAGCGGATCGGGACCGGCTTCACGCTGCTCGGTCTGAACCGCGCGGTCCCGGAGGTGGCGGGGGCGACGCCGCTCCCCCTCGACCCCGGGCCGGAGCTCGCATGCCGCTACCTCGGCACCGCCGATGGCGCGCTCTACCTCCTGCGCCCCGATGGCCATGTGGCCGCGCGCTGGACGCATGCCGACGGGGCGCAGGTTGCCGCAGCGCTTGCCCGGGCGCAGGCCGCATGACGCTGATCACGGCCCCGAACCTCGCGGACCCCGACGGGGTTTATGCCCTCCTCCTCGCCGCGCATAAGGGGCGCGGTGCGCAGGAGAGTGCGGCGATCAACGCCCGGCTCGTGCTCATCCTTGCAAACCATATTGGCGAGCGGGCGGTGATCGAGGCGGCGATCGCCCTGGCCCTGCGCGCCTGATGCGGCATGAACTCCCCTCGCCAAATCCGCACACCACGTTAAAACCATGCGCAGACCGTCGCCCGCATCCCCGGGCCTTTTCGCTGCATCCGAGGAGATCGTCATGAGCAAATTTGGAGTGAGCCAGCCCGTGCGCCGGGTCGAGGATCACCGCTTCCTGACCGGCCAGGGCCGCTATGTCGATGACATCGCCCCCACCAATGCCGCCCATGTGTATTTCTTCCGTGCCACCCAGGGCCATGCCGACATTGTGTCGCTCGACGTCTCGGCCGCACAGGCGGCGCCCGGGGTGATCATGGTCCTGACCGCTGCCGATCTGGAAGGCCGCGTGAAGAACGCGATGGATTTCTACACCGTCAAGAACCGTGACGGGTCGGATGGCGCTACCCCGGTCTATCCGCTGCTTGCCACCGACCGGGTGCGGTTCGCGGGCCAGCCGATTGCGGCCGTGATCGCCGAAACCTTCGAGGCTGCCAAGGATGCCGCCGAACTGATCGAAGCCGAGTTCGCCGAACGCCCCGCCCACACCGCCACCGCCCTCGGCGGGCCGCTGGTACACGAGGAATACCCCGACAACCTCTGCTTTGACTGGGCGTTCGGGAACGAGGCGGACGTGGACGCGGCCTTCGCCTCGGCCGCCCACACCACCTCTCTCGACCTGATCGACAACCGCGTGATCGCCAACCCGATGGAGACGCGTGGCGCCTTCGCCGAATGGGACGGCACGCGCCTGCACGTCTCAATCAACGGGCAGGGCGTCTGGGGGGCAAAGGCGGAGCTTGCCTCCAAGCTCGGGCTCGACCCGGCAAACGTGCGCGTGACCAACCCCGATGTCGGCGGCGGCTTCGGGATGAAGGGGTTCAACTATCCCGAGCATTTCGTGCTCGCCGAGGCCGCGCGCCGCCTGTCGCGCCCCGTCCGCTGGCTTGCCGAGCGGACCGAGGGGATGCTGACGGACGTGGGTGGTCGCGATCACGTGACCAAGGCCGAAGCGGCCTTTGACCAGGATCACCGGCTGATCGCCCTGCGCATCAACTGCACCGCGAACATGGGCGCCTACTGCTCGTTCTACGCGCAGTTCATCCCGTCCGAACTTGCGCTCAAGGTGCTGCCCGGCGTCTATGACGTCCAGAAGGCGTTCTTCAACGTGAAGGGTGTGTTCACCAACACGACCCCCATCGACGCCTATCGCGGGGCGGGTCGCCCCGAGGCGATCTATGTCATCGAGCGGCTGATGGACTGGTCGGCGCGCAGCATGGGTCTGGACCCCATCGCGCTCCGCCGCAAGAACTTCATCCCGGTCGAAAAATTCCCCTACACCTCGGTGGCGGGCGAAACCTACGACGTGGGCGATT
>JANNOT010000420.1:0-2822 GCA_031399375.1 Paraoceanicella sp. | reverse complement strand
CCGCTCGTCGGGGCTGAGAAAGGCACCAAGCTCGATCACCCGCCCGTTTCCGGCGAGGGTGAGATAGTTTTCCACCTTGCCCCCCTCGGGCGTCAGGGCGACCCGCACCCAGTAGGGATTGGCGTGCCAGCGGCGCACCGCCCCCCCCGGCTCGCGCCGCTCCACCGTGATCATCCCAGGCCAGACCTGAACCTCCTCGGTCAGGGTGCCTTCACGGTAGTTGCGCGCCATCAGCCACCAGAGCAGGGCGAGGTCAATCGCCACGAAGGGCAGGATGAACCACATCACCCGGGTGCCGGTGACAGCCCCCAGCGGGATCAGCATCACCGCCGCCGCGCCGATCATCATCAGCCGGAAGCCCCGCCTGGGCATCGACCGGTGGGGCCAGAGCGTCGCGGACCAGAGCGGCGGGCCCGGCGGCGCCCCAAGCGGCGGGGCCGGAGGTTCCCCCCCGGCCCCCGTCCTCAGATCCTGAAGGTCGTCCATCAGTGATGCGGCTGACGGTCCCACATCTCGCGCGTGGGCAGGGTCTCGAAGGTGTGCTCGGGCGGCGGGTTGGGCAGGGCCCATTCCAGCGTGTCCGCATGCTCGCCCCAGTAGGCGTTCTGGGTCAGCTTGCGGCCATACATCAGCGTCCAGGCGACGATCCCGATAAAGAGAAGGAATGAGGCGAAGGAGATGAAGGCGCCGATCGAGGAGATGTAGTTCCAGTACGCGAACTGCTCGGGATAGTCGATGTAGCGCCGCGGCATGCCCTGGTAGCCCAGAAAGTGCTGGGGGAAGAAGGTGATGTTCGAGCCGATGAACATCATCCAGAAATGCACCTTGCCCAGCGTCTCCGGGTACTGGCGGCCCGACATCTTGCCGATCCAGTAGTAGACCCCAGCAAAGATGCAGAACACGGCGCCGAGGCTCATCACGTAATGGAAATGCGCCACGACATAATAGGTGTCATGGAACGCCCGGTCGATCGCGGCCTGGCTGAGCACGATGCCGGTGACGCCGCCCACGGTGAACAGGAACAGGAAGCCCATGGCCCAGAGCATGGGCGTCTTGAACTCGATCGACCCGCCCCACATCGTCGCGATCCAGGAGAAGATCTTGATGCCCGTGGGCACCGCGATGACCATCGTCGCCAGCATGAAGTAGCTCTGCTGGGTGATCGACATGCCGGACGTGTACATATGGTGCGCCCAGACGACAAAACCGAGCGCGCCGATCGCGATCAGCGCCCAGACCATCGGCAGGTAGCCGAACACCGGCTTTTTCGAGAAGGTCGAGATGACGTGGCTGATGATCCCGAAGCCCGGCAGGATGATCATGTAGACCTCCGGGTGGCCGAAGAACCACAGGAGGTGCTGGTAGAGCACCGGGTCCCCGCCGCCCTCAGCCTGGAAGAAGGTGGTGCCGAAATTGCGGTCGGTCAGCAGCATGGTGATCGCGCCGGCCAGCACGGGAAGCGAGAAGAGGATCAGGAACGCGGTAACGAAGATCGACCAGGCGAAGAGCGGGACCTTGAAGAGGCTCATGCCCGGGGCGCGCATGTTCAGGAAGGTCGTGATCATGTTGATCGCGCCCAGGATCGACGACGCACCCGAGACATGGATCGCGAAGATCGCGAGGTCCATGGACATCCCGTCCTCGGAGGTCGAGAGCGGCGCATACATCACCCAGCCCACGCCCGTGCCGGTCTGCCCGTTCCCGCCCGGGGCGAGCAGCGAGGCGACGGCAAGCGACGAGCCCGCGGCATACATCCAGTAGGAGAGATTGTTGAGTCGCGGAAACGCCATATCCGGCGCCCCGATCATCAGCGGCATGAAGTAGTTGCCAAAGCCGCCGAAGAGTGCCGGGATCACGACGAAGAACATCATCAGGATGCCGTGCCCGGTGATCATGACGTTCCAGAGGTGCCCGTTGGGCGTGCCGTCCTCCAGCGTCATGTACTGCACACCCGGCTCCATCAGCTCGAGCCGCATGTACACCGTAAAGGCGACCGAGACGAACCCGAGCAGCGCTGCGGTGAAGATGTAGAGGATGCCGATGTCCTTGTGGTTCGTGGACATGAACCAGCGGGTGAAGAACCCGCGGGTCTCGGCATGGGCGTGGGCGACTGCGTCGGCCATCGATCACTCCTGCGATGGGTCGTAGGCGGGGATGTTTCCCCGTATCAGCACGCCAGCATTACCGACCCGGGCGGGCGGGCTCAACTGGCAACAACGCCGCATTGTCCGGCGGATGTGTCAACAAAAAGGGGCAGGTGCGGCGCAGTGCGACATCGAGATCGGCCATGCCGACCGGCAGGCCAAGATCGGTCAGGCTGGTCACGCCGTGGTCGCGGATGCCGCAGGGCACGATGCCGTCGAAATGGCGCAGGTCGGGGTCGAGGTTGATCGACAGCCCGTGGTAGCTGATCCAGCGGCGGACGCGCAGCCCGATGGCGGCGATCTTGTCCTCTCGCCCCAGGGCGGGACGCTCCACCCAGATCCCGATCCGCCCGGGCCGCCGTTCGCCGCGCAAGCCGAATTCGGCGAGCGTGGCGATGACCCAGTCCTCGAGCGTGGCGACCAGCGCCCGGATGTCACGCCCGCGGGTCTCCAGCGCAAGCATGGTATAGACGACGCGCTGCCCGGGCCCGTGATAGGTGTATTCACCGCCCCGCCGGGTCGGGTAGACCGGAAGGCGGTCGGGCGCGAGAAGATCGGCCGCCCGCGCCGAGGTGCCCGCCGTGTAGCAGGCCGGGTGCTCCAGCAGCCAGATCCGTTCGTCCGCAGACCCCGCAAGCATCGCCGCCACATGCGCCTCCATCGCCGCGACGGCGTCGG
>JANNOT010000398.1:0-4383 GCA_031399375.1 Paraoceanicella sp. | reverse complement strand
ATGGACGGGGTCCTGAAAACCGCGCTGCCCGCGATCCGCCTCGGTGCGCCGGAGGTCTGCCTCTTTCAGACCATGCACCGCTTCGATCCCCAGTTTCGTCTGGGTCCCCCGTCCCTGCCCGGAGATGCCCCATGAACGCCTCGCTACCCGTCGTCGGTGCCGCCCTGGCCGTGGCCGAGCTCGAGCGGCTCCATAACTGGATCATGGCCGATCACCGGGATCTGGAGCTTCAGGATTTCATATCCGTCGCGGTGCTGGAGGGGGCATGGCGCCCCCTCGCCGACCGCGCCCGCGGGCTGCTTGACGGGCACGAGGGGCGCATGGGGATCCACGGGCCGTTCTGGTCGCTGGACTTTACCGCCTTCGACCCCGCGATCCGCGCGATCGTCACCCGGCGCTACATGCAGGGGCTCGAGGTGTGCGAGGCCATCGGGGCCACCCACATGGTGATCCATTCGCCCTATACGACCTGGGACTACAACAACCTCGACGGCCGGCCCGGCGAGCGCGCAGCGCTGATCGCGCGTGCCGCCGAGTGCCTGCGCGATCCACTCAAGAAGGCTGACGATATCGGGTGCACCCTTGTGATCGAGAACATCGAGGACAAGGACCCCCTCGACCGCCGCCGCCTGGCCGAAGCGATCGGCAGTCCCGCGCTGCGGCTTTCCATCGACACGGGACATGCACACTACGCCCACGGGTCCACCGGCGCGCCGCCGGTGGACTACTACGTCCATGCAGCAGGGGCGATGCTCGAGCACGTCCACCTCCAGGACGCGGACGGGTATGCGGACCGGCACTGGCCCATCGGGGCGGGTACGGTGAACTGGCGCGCGGTCTTTGCGGCCATCGCCATGCTGCCGGTGAAACCTCGCCTGATCCTGGAGCTAGCGGACAAGGAGCGGGTGATCCCCTCGGCCGAATGGCTGGCCGCCGAGGGTCTGGCCCGCTGACATCACGCGCGGATTGCGGCGCGCGGCATGGCGCTGCGGCGTGCCCGGGTGCCGCATCGCGGCGCCGTCCGGGTCCGCGCCGATCCCACCGCGGATCGAGGCGTTGCATCACGCCGCACGCCCGCGGCTACTGGCATGCCCCCTCCGGACTGACCAGCAGGCCGACGCCGGTGACCGCATCACGCCCGGGCGCGCCCAGATCCTCGGCCAGGCTCAAGAGGAGGTCCGCGGCCCGCCCGGGATCCCCGTCCGTCGCCGCCCGCGCCCGCAGCAGAGCGGCGACGGCATAGGGCACCGCGAAGCTCGATCCCGACCAGACGCGCGTGCGCCCGCCCGACATCGCCGACATGACCCCGACCCCCGGGGCCGCGGCATCGATGTACTTCCCCCGGGTGCCGCTGCGATAGGGTCGCCGGCGTGCGTCGAGGGCGGCCACGGCAAACACCTCGCGGTAGGCGGCCGGATAGGCGGCGGGTCCGCGGGGACCGCCATTTCCCGCCGCGGCCACCAGGTTCGTGCGCCACGCCGCCGCACGGATGCCAGCCTCCAGAAGCGCGTTGTGCGGCCCGGCGAGGGCGAAGGCGATCACCCGCGCCCGCCCCGCCACCGCCCAGTCCATTGCCCGCAGCAGGGCGACGGCATCGGCATTGTCCCGCCCGTCCGACCGGCTGAACGCCGCCGCCGCCAGCAGCCGCGCCCCCGGGGCAAGCGGCGCCACCCCGGGCTCCGGCCGCCCCACGAGCAGCGCCGCGATGGCGGTCCCGTGATCGGCCGGAGCGGGTGCGAGACCGTCGGGCACGAAGCTTCGCGTCTCGATGCGCGCACCCGCCAGCGCGGGATGACCCGTCTCCACCCCCGTGTCGATGATGGCGACCGGCGCGCCCGCCGCGCAGGCATTGGCGGCACGGGCGGGAAGCGAGATCAACTGCGCCGCCCAGCAGGACTTCGCCGTGCAGGGCTCGGCATTGGATGCATAGAGGTGGTTGAAATCGAAATCCGCCCCCGGCACCAGCGACTGCGCCTCGGCAATGCCCGCGGCCTCGCTCAACCCCGCGGGAACGCCGAGGCGCAGGACCCGCAGGCCCAGTCCCTCAAGCGGCCTGTCCTCGATGAGCTGAAACCCCGCCGCGGACAGCGCCGCGCGCCCGGCAGACCCGACCCCGAGACCCACGATCTCGAACGCACGGTAGTCGCGCCCGCGATCCCCCGCAGAAGCAGCCTGGTTCCGCGGCGTCGGCGCGGGCGCGCGCGGTATGTCGGGACCCCGGTCAGCGTCGTCCCTGTCGTCGTCACGATCGTCGTCCCGGTCGTCGTCCCTGTCGTTGCCTTCGTCGCCGCCGTCGTCACCCCCGCCATCGTCACCGCCGCCATCGTCACCCCCGCCATCGTCGCCGCCGCCGCCGTCGTCACCCCCGCCATCGTCGCCGCCGTCGTCACCCCCGCCATCGTCACCCCCGCCATCGTCGCCCCGGTCGTCGCCACCATCGTCGCCATCCCCGTCATTGCCGTCATCGCCGCGGTCGTCCCGGTCCTGGGCGCTGGCCGGAGCGGACACTGTCATGCAGAGCACCGGTGGCAGCGCACAGAGCAGCCACATCAGCCCGATCGCCCAGACCCTCGACCCCATCACCCTCTCCTGCGCCCCGATGCGTCGCGACCATTGCAGAACGGCCGCAATGACAGAATAGTCCGCGGCACGGAATAAATTCGGCAGTCGGGCCGTTTATCGCGCAGGAGCGGGCAGCAAGGCGGGATGCATGACCGAGGATGTACGCGCTGAGCTGGTCGCCCTTGTGCCACGCCTGCGCCGCTTCGCCTATGCGCTGACCGGATCGCGTGACGAGGGGGACGACCTGGTGCAGACCGCGTGTTTGAAGGCGCTGACCCGGCTCGAGCAGTATCAGCCCGGGACGCGGCTCGACGCCTGGATGTTCCGCATCCTGCGCACGAGCTTCATCGACCGGATGCGCGCCCGCGGGCGGCGGGCCGAGGACCAGGACGAGGATGCGCTTTCGGCGCTGAGCGATGCCGGGCGGGGGGCGCAGGCGGCCTATGACCGCCTGACCCTTGCCGCGGTGCGCGGGGCCATGGCCGCGCTTCCCGAGGAGCAGCGCAGCGTGCTGATCCTCGTCGCCATCGAAGGCTACGCCTACCGCGACGCAGCCGAGGTGCTCGGCGTCCCGGTCGGCACCGTGATGAGCCGCCTCGGTCGCGCCCGGGCGCGCCTGGGCGCATTGCTGGGGAGGGATGCGGCATGACCGCTTCGTGGACGCAGGACGATATCGCGGCTCTGGTGGACGGGTCGCTGGAGGGACCGGCGGCCGAACGGGTGCGCGCGGCGCTGGCGGCGGACCCCGGGGCGGCGGCGGTTGCGGCGCGACTGACCGAGGAGCGCGCGCTTCTGCGCGCGGCCTTCGCGGCACCGCTCGCGGAGCCGGTGCCCCCCGCGCTTGCCCAAACGATCCTCACGACACCGGGACGGGTGATCGCGTTCCCCGCGCGGCCCGCCCGCAGCTGGCGCCCCGTGGCCCTTGCAGCCTCCGCAGCCCTCGCCGTCGGGCTCGGCCTCGGCCTGGGCTTCGGCGGCCCCGGCGCCGGACCCCTCGTCGCCGTGGGACCCGTCGATGCCCGGTCCGCGCTCCACGCCACGCTCGAGACCCGGCCCAGCGGTGCTGCGGGTTCCGTTCGGCCCATGTCGAGCTTTCGCGACGCGACAGGCCGGATCTGCCGAGAGTTCGAGGTGGACGGCACCATCCAGGGCCTCGCCTGCCGCGACGCCGCGGGCTGGCAGGTGACCACCCTGATCGCCGGACCCGCCACGACACCCCCAGACGGCTTCGCCCCGGCAAGTGGTGACCCGGCCGACCCGCTGTCCGCGGTGCTCGACGCCCTCGGCGCAGGCCCCCCCCTGCCCCCGGACGCCGAAGCCGCCCTCCTGGCCCGCGGCTGGCGCTGACCCGGCCCGCAGCCATCCCCAGGGGCACGAGCCACCGTCACGGTCCTTGCACCACGCCCGCCCCATCGTGTAACACGCCACCCCACGGAGGGGTGGCCGAGTGGTCGATGGCGCACGCCTGGAAAGTGTGTAGGCGGGAGACCGTCTCCAGGGTTCGAATCCCTGTCCCTCCGCCAGACCTCCAATTGAAGATATTGATTAACAAAATAAAAATGGTTCGGCACTTTCTGCCACCCTCAAAATACCTCCCACATTCTTTGAGATGAGCCGAGACGGCCTGTCTTGGACAGCTCAGACGTGCGCGCACGGGGGCCGTCCATGAGCCCGACAGCCGACGCCAGCTTGGTCAACGATGACAGGGCGCGACTGCTCGAAGCTGCAGCGCCGAGCGCGATTCGGGAGCGCATCGCCGTTGTCGTCAAGACGTTCACGCAGCCGGGCGTTTTTCCAGCTATGGAGCCGGGAGAGGCAGCC
>JANNOT010000322.1:0-15620 GCA_031399375.1 Paraoceanicella sp. | reverse complement strand
AGAGGCATGACAGATGCCCCGCCCAGTCGGGCAGCGCGATGTCGACCGCCCGGACCGTCTCGACATCGGCATAGCGCATCGTGGCATTTCCACCGTGGACGTCGGCGGGATACAGCTCCAGCCGATGGTCGAGGAACCGGTCGCTGGTGACGTAGTGGTTCATCCCGATGACGTCGGGCGGACAGGGATCGTCAGAGATTGCCGCAAGCCGCGTGCCGAACCCCAGGTCGCAGAGATGCCGGTAGAGCGGATGACCCGCCACCACCCGCCCGCAGAGAAGATCCCAGGTCATCAGGCGTCGGTCGTTCTCGTACCTCACCTGGGCCATGCAGGGCGCGGTTCCGTCCGTGCGCCCGAAATCCTCGGTCTGGACGAGCCGGGCGCGCGGGTTCACGGCGCGGATCGCCCGCATCGCGCCGCGGGTCGCATCGATCTGGTTCAGCAGGGCGGCCCAGAACGCGCGCTCGTCGCACAGATGGGGATACCAGAGGCCATAGAGCGCGCTGAACCGTGCGGTCGTCAGGGGTTCGTTGACCGGTGTCCACGCCTCGACCCAGGGATACCGCCGCGCCGCCGCCGCCGCGAAGGCGGTCAGGCCCGGTGCGAATCCCGGCGACCGCAGATCGACCCAGGTGGGACCGGACCCGTGATGCACCAGTCCCAGGACCGGCGCGATGCCAAGGCTGCGAAGCCGTTCAAGCCGGGCGTCGGGCCAGGCCCAGTCGAGGACGCCGGGCGCGCGCTCGGTCCGTTCCCACAGCACGGGAAAACGCAGCACCGTCAGCCCCAATGCCCCGATCCGGTCGCAATCCTCGATGCGCCGGTCATGGCCTGACAGGCGTATCTGGTCGCTGACCCCGCGACCCGTCCGATTGACCGTCGCCTCTATTCCGCCCCACATTTCAAGGGGTGCGTCCGTCACCGGCCGACCCCGGTACGGAAAACCGCCTGCCCGCGGGCAGCACTGTACGGTCCGAGCGCGATGCGCGTGTGCATGGTCACTTCTGACTCCGGAAAATCCCACCGGAAACGTCGCTGCGGGGCGTATGGTTCCGGATGACGCCGCCGGGGGGCTACGGCATCGACGGACGCCGGCCCCGTCCGCCCGGCCGACATGGGGTGGCATCGGTAACGCGCCGCCTTCACGCTTGACGGCACGCGCACCGCGTTGAAACGTCCCGCCAGGAGGCCGTTGGCCAATGGCGGGTCCGGGGCATGGGCGGAAATTCAGGTTTCATGGCACCGAGATCAGACCAGGCTTTGATTGGCGGGCAGGCGCTGACGATCCGGTCCTCGGTCCTGCTTCTGGGGGTGGGATTTATTGTCCTGCTCGGGATCGTCGTGATGGCCTATCTGCTCGCCGAGCGGTCGCGCGCGTATTTCGATGGTGCCATCGCGACGCGCGACCAGCGCACGGCCGCGGTCGAGCTTCGCAACGCCCTGCTTGCCGCCGAGTCCAGTCAGCGCGGCTTCGCGTTCAGCGGGAACGAGGTCTATCTGGCCCCGTTCGAGACGGCGAAAAGCCAGGCACTGCGGTGGCTGGCCGCACTGGACCGCACGATCGCCACCGACCCGGACGCGGGTCCGCTCGTCGAGCGGCTCAAGATCATCACCGCCGAGAAGCTGTCGGAGATGGACGAGACGATCGCGCTGACGCGCGAGCGCCGGGATGACCAGGTCATGGCGGTGTTCCGCACGAACCGCGGCAAGGCGCTGATGGATGAGGCCAACATCTTCTTCTCCGGCATCATCCTGACCGCCGACGACCGGCTGACGACCGGTATCGCGGAGCAGCGATCGAACGCGGCCTGGCTGCGCCTGTTCACCATCGTCGGCGGAGTGATCATCGTCATCGTGGTCGGTTTCGCGGCAGCATCGGTCCTGAGCCATGCCAGAGAGCTCGAAGCGGCGCACAAGACCCTCGCAGCCCTCAATGCAGGACTGGAGGCAAGGGTCGCCGAGCGAACCGCCGACCTGGCGCAGGCCAATGACGAGATCCAGCGGTTCGCCTATATCGTGACCCACGATCTGCGTGCGCCGCTCGTCAACATCATGGGCTTTACCAGCGAGCTCGAGACCGGCATCGAAAAGCTCACGTCGGTAATCGACGATCCGCCCGCGGGGCGGGACGCATCCGATGCCCGCGCGCGGGACGCGCGGGCCGCAGCCAGCGAGGATCTGCCGGAGGCGATCGGCTTCATCAGGTCGTCCACCCGAAAGATGGACAGCCTGATCAACGCCATCCTGAAACTGTCGCGGGATGGCCGCAGGACGCTGCATGCCGAAACCCTGGACCTCCGGCAGGCCATAGCAACCGCGGTCGCGAGCGTTCAGCACCAGGTGCAGCAGACCGGCGGGACGGTCGCGATCGACATCGACCTGCCCCCGATCCAGATGGACCGATTGGCGCTCGATCAGGTTGTCGGCAATCTTCTGGACAACGCGGTCAAGTACCGCGCGCAGGGACGTCCGCTCGCCATCGCCATCCGCGCGCGCCCGACCGCCCGTGACCGCTTCGTCCTCGAGATCGCGGATAACGGCCGCGGCATCGCGGGCCACGACATGGACCGCATCTTCGAGCTTTTTCGCCGCGCCGGACCGCAGGACCAGCCGGGGGAAGGCATGGGCCTTGCCTATGTGAAGTCGCTTGTGCGCAGGCTGGGCGGGACCATCACCGCGCAGTCGGTGCTGGACTGCGGCACGACGTTCACGCTAGATCTGCCGACGGCGCAACACGACGAGCAGAGCGTACCCGCATGAGCCAGGCTCTGTCCCCCGTGACGATCGTGATGATCGAGGATGACGAGGGCCATGCACGGCTGATCGAAAAGAACATCCGCCGCGCCGCCGTCAGCAACGACATCGTCCCGTTCACCGACGGCGCGAGCGCCCTGCACTTCCTTCTCGGGCCAGATGGAAGTGGCAGCGTGAGCGTCGGCCACCAGTTTCTGATCCTGCTCGACCTCAATCTGCCCGACATGACCGGGCTCGACATCCTCAAGCGCATCAAGTCGAACGTGCACCTGAAATGCATCCCCGTGGTCGTCCTCACCACCACCGATGACAGCGAGGAAATCCGCCGCTGCTACGACCATGGCGCGAACGTGTACATTACCAAGCCGGTGAACTACGAGGGTTTCGCCAACGCGATCCGGCAGTTGGGCCTGTTCTTCTCGGTCGTACAGATACCCGCGACGTCGTGATGTCCATGACTGGCACCAACCCGATCCGCGTGCTTTACATCGATGATGACGACGCGCTGATGCATCTGGTCCAGAAGGCGCTCGGGCGCCGCGGGTTCGTGGTCGATCGGACGTCCGGCGTCGACGAGGCGCTCGCCCGCATCACCCTGAACCGGACGGACGTCATCGCGCTCGACCATTACCTTCCCTCGGGAACGGGGCTGGACCTGCTCGCGCGGCTCACCAACGCGGCCAACGTTCCGCCCATCGTCTACGTGACAGGTTCGTCGGAAATGAACGTGGCCGTCGCCGCGCTGAAGGCTGGCGCGAGCGATTTCGTGCCCAAGACGGTCGGCGATGATTTCATTCCCCTGCTGGCATCGGCGCTGGAGCAGGCCGTGGCCAAGGCGCGCCTGATCGCCGACAAGGAGGCTGCGGAGGCGGAGGTGAGGGTGGCCCGGGACCGGGCGGAGCTGCTGCTGGCCGAGGTCAACCACCGCGTCGCCAACAGCCTCTCGCTCGTCTCCGCGCTCGTCAACCTGCAGGCCAACCTGCTCACCGACCAGGCGGCAAAGGACGCGCTCGCCGAGACCAGGGCACGCATCTTCGCCATCGCGTCGGTGCACAAGCGTCTCTACAGCTTCGGGAATGTGCGAAATGTCGATCTGGAGGAGTACCTTGCGGATCTTCTGGCCAATCTCGAGGTGTCGATGAAGGCGCAGGGGCATGGGGCATCGCTCGCGCCCGACCTGGTGCCGTTGACACTGTCGACGGGCCACACGATCAACCTGGGCATCGTCGTGACAGAGCTCGTCACAAATGCGTTCAAGTACGCCTATCCCGCGGGCTCGGGTGAAATCCGGATCCGGTTGCGCGCATGCGGCACGAACCGCGCGGAACTCGTCGTCGAGGATGACGGTGTCGGTCGCGACGGAACCGCGAAGGGCACCGGGCTTGGAACCCGCATCATCAAGGCGATGGCCACCAGCATGAACGCAGAGATCGACTACAGCAATCGCCAGCCCGGGACGGCGGCACGGCTGGCATTTGCGTTGCAGACATGATGCGCCCCCGGGCCCTTACGCGAGAGACCGCAAGGCGGATCGCGGGTGCCAGGGCCTGGTGCAGGCCGCGACCGCAGTCCGTGTCCCGGAGCGCCTCGCCGGTCCCGTCAGCCCTCGCGGCCGTGCTCGTGGCGGCGGGTCTGGCGGCGGGTCTGGGAACCGCCATGGCCCAGGAGCAACCCCAGGGCATCACGGTTCCGGTTGTGTTTCCGGCGTTTGACCCGACTGCCCCGGCGTGCACGCCCCCTCGGCACCTGGCGCCGGTCCTCGGCTTTGCCAAGGACAACGAACGCGAATTCGTGCAGGGCATCGATCAGGGGCTGTCGATGGCGGCCAGGGACCGGGGCCTGGAGTACCGGGTGGCACTGGCCGACAATGACAGCACGACGATGATCAAGCAGCTCGACGCGTTTCGTGCCGCAAACCTCGCCGGTGTGGTCGTCTCGCCGGTCGATCCGGGGCTGCTGACCGGGTCGCTGCAGGGGCTGATCTGGGCGGGCAGCTACGTGGGCTCGGTTGTCCCGCCCCCGGCGACGTCGCTGCTGAACGCGCCGCAATACCTGACGGGAAAGGAACTGGCCGATGCCGCCGTCGCCTATATCGACGGCAGCCTCGGCGGCCGGGCCAACGTCGTCCTCTTGACCCAGGACAGCATCCAGTTCCTCACCCCGCGGTTCGCCGCCATGCGCGACGCACTGCTTGCGCTGCCCGGCGTGCGGATCGTCGCCGACATTTCTCCCAACCCCGTCAGCAAGGAGGGGGGCCTTGCGACCATGCGCACGATCCTGATCGCGCATCCCCGGATCGACGTCGTGCTCGGCGCGGACGGCGTCGTCCTGGGCGCGCTCCAGGCGCTGAGAGAGGCGGGAAAGGACCGGCCGGACCAGTTCCTCGGCGGCATCGACGGCGAACCCGAAGCCGTGGCCGAAATTCGCAAGGGTGGTCCCTACAAGGCCAGCATCAGCCTGAATTCGCCGGTCTTCGGGTACGCGATGGGCCAGCACGCCGCCGACTGGCTGGAGGGAAAGCAGATCCCCCAAGCGATGGACATCCTGCCCCGGGCGCTGACATCGCAGAATCTGGACGAGTACCAGGCCGATCTCGCCGACCCAGGCCGCGTCTACGCCGACCCCGCGCGCCGCACGTCATACCTGAGGATGTACGGCAACATCTGCTACACCACGCGCGAGAATTACGTGAACTTTCCGTGGTCTTCGGAAGCGAAATGAGTGATTGTGGTAGCATAGTCGGGATCGGCATTTCGTTTCATGAAAGGCGCTCTTGAATGAAATTCAAAGTCACTGAAAATTTCCGATGAACTACTTTAAAGCTTCATATTGGTAACAGAGTTAAGTTATAGTCTTTAATCTAGTTTTCATGCAGCCGAAATTGAAGTGTTGGCTAGACGGCGGCTCAAGTTATCTCTGCTCCGATCTATCCAAGGCGCGCGGCGGTCATAGGGCGCTGTCCTCGACTGAACCGCTGTCCGGATATCTCGCCTGGGGCCTGATGGAATTTCTGTTCCGGCACTCAGATTGCGCGTCTCGAAAAGTCCGCCCGCATATCGAAGGTTGGCACGTCTTTGCTGCCCGCGTAACGGCGTCTGGAAGAAACAGCATTTGCCAACCGATCTTACGCCCCGCTTGCCGGGTGCAGGGCGCCCAGCCTTCCCTGTCGACACCATCACCTCACAACTCGACCCGCCGCAGGCGCAGGGCGTTGGCGATGACCGAGAAGGATGACAGGCTCATTGCCGCCGCGGCGATCATCGGCGACAGCAGCATCCCGGTGAGGGGGTAGAGCAGCCCTGCGGCGATCGGCACGCCGAGGGCGTTGTAGGCGAAGGCGAAGAACAGGTTCTGCTTGATGTTGCGCAGGGTGGCGCGGGCCAGCTTTCGGGCCCGCACGATGCCCATCAGGTCGCCGCCCAGCAGGGTGATGCCCGCGCTTTCCATGGCCACGTCCGCCCCCGTGCCCATGGCGATGCCCACATCGGCGGCGGCGAGTGCTGGGGCGTCGTTCACGCCGTCGCCGGCCATGGCGATCTTGTGGCCCTCGCGGCGCAATTGGTCGATCAGGTCCTTCTTGGCCTCCGGCAGCACACCCGCGCGCACCTCGTCAATGCCGAGCCTGCCGGCCACCGCGCGCGCCGTGCGTTCGTTGTCACCGGTCGCCATGATGACGCGCAGACCTTGGGCGTGAAGTTCCGTGATCGCCCGCGCCGTCGACTCCTTGATCGGATCGGCCACCGCCACGATCCCGGCAAGTACGCCGTCGACGGCGATGAACATGGCCGTCTTGCCCTCGGCGCGCAGGGTGTCCGCCCCCGCCTCGGCCGTGCCCGTGTCAAGACCCATGTCCTGCATCATCGCGGCGTTGCCGAGCGCCACCGCGCGGCCGCCGACCGTGCCGCGCACGCCCTTGCCGGTGACCGCGTCGAAATCCGCGGCTTCCCGACGCGGGGCACCCCGTGCCTCGGCGCCCTCGACGATCGCCTCGGCCAGGGGATGTTCCGAACCGCGCTCGAGCGCGGCGGCCAGCGAAAGAAGATCCCCCTCGGCCACGCCCGCCAGGACCACGATATCGGTCAGCTTCGGCTTGCCCATGGTCAACGTGCCGGTCTTGTCGACGATCAGCGTGTCGACCCCCGCCATCCGCTCCAGCGCCTCGGCATCCTTGATCAGCACGCCCGCTTGCGCGCCCCGCCCTGCCGCCGTGGTGATCGAGATCGGGGTCGCGAGACCCAGCGCGCAGGGGCAGGCGATGATCAGGACGGAGACCGCCGAGGCGATGGCGAAAACCAGCGCAGGTTCCGGCCCGACGGTCAGCCAGACCACGAAGGCGACGATGGCGATGGCCACCACCGTCGGCACGAACACCGCCGAGACCCGGTCGGCCAAGCCCTGGATCGGCGCGCGCGACCGGCGGGCGTTCGAGACCATCGCCACGATCTGCGCAAGCACCGTGTCGGCGCCCACCTTGCCCGCTTCGATCACCAGAGAGCCGTTCTTGTTGATCGTGGCCCCGGTCACCGCATCGCCCGGACCCTTTTCCACGGGCATCGATTCGCCGGTCAGCATGCTCTCGTCGAGGCTGGAGCGCCCGTCGATCACCGTCCCATCCACCGGCACGGCATCGCCGGGGCGCACGCGCAGCCTGTCGCCCGCCATGATGTTGTCGAGGGGCGCGTCATATTCCGACCCGTCGGGCAGGATGCGCCGCGCGGTCTTTGGCGCAAGATCGAGAAGCGCGCGGATCGCGTCCCCGGTACGCTCGCGCGCCCGCAGTTCGAGGACCTGACCGACGAAGACCAGCGCCACGATCACGACCGCCGCCTCGTAATACGTGCCGACCCCGTGGCCCATCCGGTAGGCGTCCGGAAAGACGCCCGGCAGGAATGTCGCGACCAGCGAATAGAGATAGGCCGCCGCCACCCCGAGGCTGATCAGCGTCCACATGTTGGGAGACCGGTTGACCACCGAATCCCAGCCACGGCGAAAGAACGGCAACGCCGCCCAGAGGATGATCGGCGTCGCCAGCGCGAATTCCACAAGGCCGGCGGTCTGGTGTCCGATCCAGGCGCGCACCGGCAGGGAGACGACTTCGCCCATCGTCAGGATGACAAGCGGCACCGCCGCTGCCGCCGAGATCCACATCCTGCGTGTGAAATCGGCGAGCTCCGCACTCGGCTCGTCCGACGGCACCATGGGTTCCAGTGCCATGCCGCAGATCGGGCAGGAGCCCGGGGCATCGCGCACGATCTCGGGATGCATCGGGCAGGTGTACTGGACCTTCGCCGGGCTGGCCTTCTGGCGGCCTGCGGCGCGGCCCGAGGCGTAGAACCAGGGATCCGCCTTGAACCTGGACTGGCATTTCTCCGAACAGAAATGAAAAGCCTCGCCGGCAAATCTTTCGGTTCGGGCACCGGGCTTCAAGCTGACCGTCATGCCGCAGACAGGGTCGATCGCCGTGGGACCGGGTGCAGGGCCATCGGGACTGCTGGCCATGTCGGGGTCGGACGGGGGGTGGCCTGCGTGCGCATCGACAGGCGACATGGCAATCTCCTTTGGCGACAAGCGCCGTGTGAACGCCTGTGCATCAGCCGTCGGATCAACGTGCTCCTTCCTGTCGCTGTAAGGTCAAGCGCCGATTGACCCTACGTCCGCGCAGGTCGAGGATAGCAATCGACATCCAACGGTAATCTGGTCGGCGCGCCAGGTCAGCGCGGACCAGTCACTGCTTCCAGCATAGGCTTGCAGCCGGACTGTCGGCATATGGCCCAACTCCGCAATCCCGCCGGACGACCCTGTCGTGGCGTCCACGCAGGATGCACCCCGCTTGCGAAGCGGCACCTGGACGGCAAGCGATCGCCACGCCGATCATCCCGCCGGGACCCGCCATGACGTGACGCGCGAATCGCTGACAGCCTTCGGGCAGGCTGTATTGCTGGCTGGACGGCGGGCAGTCGGGGGTGGCGTTGGGATGGGGGATGGCGATGGGTCGGCGTCACGACGCGCGCAGGGGGTCTATGCCGCGGGCGCGGTCTCGACCGTCGTCGCGACGGCGATCAGCGTGGCCAGCGGGTTCGCGGCCGCGCTGATTGCGAACCGGCTTCTGGGCAAGGACGGTTTCGGCACCTATTCGATTGCGGCCACGGCGGTGTTCCTTGTGGCGCTCGTGGGGTCGCTCGGGCTCGACCGCCGGGTGCTCTATCTCACGGCGCGGGCGCCGGCCGTCGGCGGGTTGCGCGCCCCCGGGGCGGCCATCGGACTGCTGGCGACGGCGGTGCTCGTGACGGCGGGAGGTGCGCTCGCGCTCGCCGCTGGGGCCGTGCCGATCGAGCGTGCGACGGAATTGCCGGGGCTCGCCACGCTCCTGCCCGTGATGGCGGGCGGGGCCCCGCTGCTCGTCGCAACCTGGGTGCTCGCCGAATGGCGGCGGGGCTCGATGCTGATGGGACACGCGATCCTGGCACCCGCGGCATCCGAGGCTGCGCGGGCGCTCTTCCTTCTCGGTGCCCTCACCGCCGCGGCGGGGCTTCCGGGGGCGGCGGTGGCGAGCACGGCCGCGCTCGCGGTTCCCGTGGTGTGGCTCGTCCTCTCGACCCCCCTCGGCGCGCTCGGCCGCGCGCGGATGCCCGGGCGGGCCGATCTCGCCTACGGGCTGCGCATGGTTCTGGGCCGGGCGACGAAGGAAAGCGCCAACCGGCTGGACCTTCTGATCATCGCCGCCCTGGGCTCGGCAGCGGCGGTTGCGGAATACGCCGTCGCCTCGCGCATCGCGATGCTGCTGGTGACGGCGCAGCTCGTCAGCGCGGCGGCGCTCGGGCCGCGGATGGCCGCGCTCGATGTCGCGGGTGACCGTGACGCGCTGGCGGTGGAGTATCGCACGGCCCGACATGTCGCGACCGTGCTCGGCCTTCTGGGGGCTGCGGCCATCGTGATGATGGGCCTGCCGGTCCTGCGGCTCTTCGGGGATTATGCCGGGGCCTATCCGGTGCTGCTGATCCTGTCTGCCGCGTTCCTGCTCGACCTCGCTTTCGGGCCGGGGATCCTGCTTCTCGGCATGCTCGGGCGGGCGGGCGCGGCGCTCTGGCTCCGCGTCTTCGGACTGGCAACCCTGATCGGGCTCGATCTCGCCCTGATCCCTGCGCTGGGGACGATCGGTGCGTCGGTCGCGGCCCTGATCGCCATGGGGGTGCTGAACGCCGCGGTCTGGATCGCGGCACGTTGGCTGGAGCGCATGGTGTTGGTGGGGCCCCGCGACCTCCTCGCCCCTGCGCTCGGGGTCGCGCTGCTGATCGCGGCCGCGGCAGGCACGTCGCCCGCGCTTTGCACCGCGGGCCTCGGCCTGGTCACGGCGGGGACGGTCTGGCGTGCCCGACAGAGCCTGGTCCCCGTTGCGGCGGCAATGCTCACCGTGGCCCGGGGCGTTTTTCGGCGTGGTCGGGAACCAAACGGACGCGATCGCGATTAGCATGTTGCATTGCAGCGCAACTGTCCCCATCGTTTATCGGGGCAGGGGGAGACGCCGGTGGGCAGCAGGGTGGCATTACTGGGGTGCGGTCGCATCGCACAGTTCTTCCATCTGCCGATTCTGGCCGCGCGTCAGGATTGCACGCTCCTCGCCGTGGCCGATGCCGATGCCGCCGCCACGCGCCGGGCACAGGCGATTGCACCGTCGGCCCGCGGTTTCGCGGACTGGGCCGAGGCTTTGGCCCTGGACGGGCTCGACGCCGCAGTGATCTGTCTGCCGCCCGCTCTCCACGCCCCGGCCGCGATTGCCGCGTTCGAGGCCGGACTGCATGTTTATGTCGAGAAGCCCCTTGCACTGACCGAGGCGGATGCCCGGGCGGTGGACGCGGCCTGGCGCGCCAGCGGCCGTGTCGGCGCGGTGGGGTTCAACTTCCGCTTCCACCCCAATTTCGAACGCCTGCGGACCCGGCTCGCCTCGGGCGAGCTTGGCCGCCTGATTGCCGTGCGCGGGGTGTTTGCCGCGCCGCGCCGGGCGGGCCCGGTGTGGAAGGGGCAGCGCGCGTCGGGCGGCGGGGCTCTGCGCGATCTTGCGGTCCATCACCTCGACCTGATCGCCCACGTCACCGGGCAGGCCCTCTCCGAGCCATCGGCGCTCGACCGGTCGTTTAATGTCGAGGGGGACATCGTGGCGCTGACGGCACGGCTGGCGGACGGGACGCCCGCGCAGCTTTTCGCCACCCAGGCGACAGCGCTCGGCGAGAACAGCATCGAGCTTTTCTGCGAGGCGGGCCGGGTGATCGCCGATGCCGCTGACCCGGGACCCCGCCGGGTCGACCAGGCCCCGGGCCGGTTCGCGAGGGCACGGCGCGCGCTCCGCCTCGCCGCAGAGCTCGATCCGCGGCGTCTGAAGCGGTGGGGGGCGCGCGACGTGTCGTTCGAGCGGGCCCTCGGCGCCTTTGTCACCGCGGCGGCGGGGACCGCTCCCTGGACAGGTGCGACCATCGCCGACGGGACCCAGGTCGCGGCCCTGATCGAACAGGCCGAATGCCGGAGCGCCGGCAGCCTCGCCTCTGCCGCGTGACCGGACCAGGAACATGGCGCCCCTGAAGATCCTGCTCGTGAACGATTATGCAGTCGCAAATGGCGGGGCAGAGTTGCAGATGCTGGCGATCCGCGACGGGCTGCGGGCGCGCGGACACCGGGTGCGGCTCTTCGCCAGCGACGCGAGCCTGGTGCCCGGCTGGCCGGTGCTGGCGGACCGGATCTGTCGCGGACGGACCGATCTCGCGCAGGTTGCGACCCAGACCGCCAACCCTTCGGCCTTCGCGGCCATGCGGCGCGAGATTGCCGAGCATCGCCCCGACATAGTCCATATCCGCATGTTCCTCTGGCAGCTTTCACCGCTGATCCTGCCGGCGCTCGGGGGCACGCCCACGCTCTACCAGGCGGCGGTCTACAAGGCGATCTGCCCGACGGGGTTGAAACTCCTGCCCGATGGCGCGATCTGCGATCGGCAGCCGGGGCGGGTCTGCCTGACCGGGGGATGCGTCCGGCCGCGGACCTGGGCCGCCGCCATGGCGCAGCTTGCGCTCCTTCGGCTCTGGCGGCACCGCATCGACCGGGTTGCGGCCCTGAGCGGGCGCATGGCGGGGCTTTTCACCGACGCAGGCTGGGGACCGGTCGAGGTCCTGAGCAACGGCGTCGATGCGCGCCCCGGGCGGCCCCCGCTCGGGGGCGTGCCCATCGTCGCCTATGCCGGGCGACTGGCGCGCGAGAAGGGGGTCGAAACCCTGCTCGCGGCATTCGCCCGGATCGCCGCGTCGCAGCCGGACGCGCGCCTCCTGATCGCGGGGACCGGCCCGCTGGAGGACGATCTGCGCGCCCGGGCGGCCCCGCTGGGCGCGCGGGTCACGTTCCTCGGCCACCTGCCCCGGGCAGAGATGGAGCGCGCCTTCGACGCCGCCTGGGTGCAGGTCGTCCCGTCGCTCTGGCACGAACCCTTCGGCAATGTCTCGACCGAGGCGATGATGCGCGGGACAGCCGTCATCGCGGCCGATGTGGGGGGGCAGTCGGATATCGTGCGCCCCGGGACGACGGGCTGGCTGGTGCCACCCGGCGATGCAGCGGCGCTGGCGGATCGGCTGGGCTGGGTGCTGGCCGAGCGTGCCCGGGCCGAGGCGATGGGGGCCGAGGGGCGGCGCATCGCGCTGGCCGAATATTCCCGCGACGCGGTGCTCGACCGGCTGGAGGAGACCTATCGCGGCATCATCACCGCCCGGACCGCTCGGGGACGGTTCGCCGCATGACCGCTGCGGCACTGAGCGTGGTCGTGGTGACCCCGACCGATTACGGGCAAATCCGCGCGGTGATCGAGGCACTTGCGGCCCAGACCATCGCGGCCCGCATCGAGCTTGTCATCATCGCCCCCCATGACGGTGTGCGGGCACCCGCGGGGCCCATTCTCGGGGCGTTCCACAGCCACAGGATCATCGCCGTCGGCCCGATCCCCAATGTGGACGTGGCGGTGGCCCGGGGCCTGCTCGAGGGTACGGCCCCGATCATCGCGACCATCGAGGACCACGCGTTCCCGGATCCGGACTGGGCCGAGCGGCTACTGGAGGTCTGGGACGACACCTGCGCGGGGGTGGGCCCGGCGGTCACCAACGGCAATCCCGACAGCGGGCTGAGCTGGACGAACCTTATGATCGCCTACGGCGCCTGGGCCGAGGACCGGCCCGAGGGGCCCCATGACGCGGCCCCGATCCACAACGGCTCGTTCCGGCGCGCCGCGCTCGAGCCGCTGCGCGATGCCCTGCCCGCGACCTGGAACCGCGAAGGCGGGGCGCTCAAGCTCCTCAAGGCGCGCGGGGCGACGTTCCGTTTTGCACCCCGCGCCCGGGTGCGCCATCTCAACCCCTCCACCATCCGCGCGACCGCCGCGCTGCGCTTCGACGCCGGGCGCCTTTACGCCGCGGAGCGGGCGCGCAGCGAGGGGTGGGGAAAGGGGAAATGCCTGGTCTATGCGGGCCTCGGGCCGCTGATCCCGCTCGTGCGCTATCTCAAGATGCGGCGAGAGCTTTTCGGTCCCGGCCGGGCGGCCGAAGGACGGCGCGGCCCGTGGCTCTTTCTCGGCCTCGTCTTCGACGCGGCAGGGCAGATGGCGGGCTATTTGGCCGGACCGGGCGGGGCGCGCGACCGGCTCGCCACATTCGAGATGGACCGCGCCCAGCATCTCAACCGCGCCGACCGGCGCCGCTTCTACCCCGGACGATGAGCATGACCGCCCCGGCCCCTGCCACCGTCATCGTCGCATCCTACGGGCGGCCCGGGAAAATCCGGGGCTGTCTCGAAACCCTGCTTGCCCTCGATTACCCCGATCTCCGGATCATTGTGGTCGATGACGGAAGCCCCGTGCCCATCGCTCCCATCGCGGAGCCGCTCGGCCCCCGCATCCGGGTGCTGCGGCAGCAGAACGCGGGGCCCGCCGCCGCACGCAATGCCGGGGTCGCGGCGGCGCAGACCGACCTGATCGCGTTCACCGATGACGATTGCGCCCCTGCACCCGACTGGATGCGGCGGCTCGGGGCGGCGCATGCAGCATCGCCCGACGCACTCATAGGTGGGCGGATGACGAATGCACTCACCGATAACGTGTATTCGGCGGCGAGCCAGGGCCTCTGTGACTATCTCTATGCCTATTATCAAGCCGGACGCGGCCGGGCCCCATTCTTTACGACCAACAACATGGCATTTTCCAGGGCGGCGTTCCTTGCCGTTGGCGGTCTGGACCCCAAATTCCGATTTGCGTCCGAGGATCGGGATTTCGGCATGCGCTGGCGTTCGTCCGGCCGTCCCCTGGTCTACGCCCCGGACGCCGTGGTCGCCCATGCCCACGACCTGACCCTGTCCTCGTTCTGGCGGCAGCACATGAGTTACGGAGCAGGCGCGCGCAGGCTGCATCTGACGATGGACGACCGCGGGGATCCGCGGCCCAAGGTCGAACCGTTCGGGTTCTACAGCGGCATCCTGCTGCACCCATTTCGCAGCCGCGCCCGTCGCCCGATTGCCCAGAGCGTTCTGATGGGGCTGTCGCAGGTCGCGATGGTCGCGGGATATTTCCAGAGCTGGCGCCGATCGCGGCGACCCGCCCTGGGTGCGCCCGACAGGGCCGTGGACTAATTTGCCGTCTCGACCGTTGGCGAGACATGTTGGACTGCATTGAAAAGACGGGACCCAGAGCCGATGACCCTTCAGACGATCGACCCGCCCCGCCCGCCTGCCATGACCAAGGTGGTGATCATCGGCGCCGGCCCCGCCGGGCTGACCGCCGCCTACGAACTGCAACGCCGAAGCGACCGCCACAGGCCCGTGTTGCTTGAGGGCGGCGACTTGGTGGGCGGCATCGCGCGCACCGAGAGCCACCGGGGCTACCGCTTCGACATCGGCGGGCACCGCTTCTTCACTAAGGTCGACGAGGTCGAGGAGATGTGGCGCGAGGTGATGGGCGACGACTTCATCACCGTGCCCCGGCTCAGCCGCATCTTTTTTCGCGGCAAGTACTACGCCTATCCGCTCAAGGTGTTCAACGCGCTCTGGAACATTGGCCCCTACGAGGCGGCCCGGATCATGCTGAGCTACGCCAAGTGGCAGGTCCGCCCGAGCCCGGAGGAGGATACCTTCGAGCAATGGGTGATGAACCGCTTCGGCGGGCGGCTCTACATGCATTTCTTCCGCAGCTACACCCAGAAGGTCTGGGGGATCCCGCCCAGTCAGATCCGGGCGGACTGGGCTGCGCAGCGGATCAAGAACCTTTCGCTGCTGAAGGCGGTCTGGAATGCCGTCTCCGGGATCAACAGCACCACCAGCCTGATCGAGGAATTCCAGTACCCCCGCCTCGGCCCCGGGATGATGTGGGAAAAGACGCGCGACATCGTCCAGGCGCAGGGCGGCGAGGTGCACATGCAGAGCACCGTCACCCGCGTGATGCGCGACGGCCAGCGGGTCACGGCGGTGGAGGTCACCCGCCGCCTGCCGGGTGGCGGTGAGGTGGTGTCGGTCGAGACGGGCGATGCCTTCGTCAACACGATGGCGCTGCGCGACCTGATCCGCTGCTTCGACCCCCCGCCCCCGCCAGAGGTGGTGGAGGCGGCCGAGCGGCTGAGCTACCGCGATTTCCTGATCGTGACCCTTGTTCTCGACCACGCCGACCCCTTTCCCGACAACTGGGTCTATGTCCACAGCTCGGACGTGAAGGTCGGGCGCATCCAGAATTTCCGCGCCTGGTCCAAGGACATGGTCCCCGACCCCGCGACATCGTCCATCGGGATGGAATATTTCTGCAACATCGGGGACGACATCTGGTGTCTGTCCGATGAGGAGCTGATCGCCCTTGCCGGGCG
>JANNOT010000104.1:0-4206 GCA_031399375.1 Paraoceanicella sp. | reverse complement strand
TGCTGCCAGTCGATGCCCACGCCCATGATCGACATGCCGTTGTTCATGACCCCCATGACGAAGGCCCCGATCACCGCCCCCACGATCCGCCCCACCCCGCCCGAGGCCGAGGCCCCGCCGATGAAGCAGGCCGCGATCACGTCCAGCTCGAACCCGACGCCCGCCTTGGGCGTCGCGGTGTTGAGCCGGGCCGCGAAGATCAGCCCCGCGAGGGCCGCCAGCATCCCCATGTTGGCAAAGGTGAGGAAGATCAGCCGCTCGGTCTTGATGCCCGACAGCCGCGCCGCCTTGACGTTGCCCCCCAGCGCGTAGACGCGCCGCCCGATGGTGGTGCGGTTGGTCAGGAACGTGTAGGCCGAGATCAGCACCGCCATGGTGATCAGCACATTGGGCAGGCCCTTGTAGGTCGCGAGGATCCAGGCGAAGCCCACGATGGCCACCGCGATGATCCCGTTCTTGGCGAGAAAGAACCCGAACGGCTCCTCGACAAAGCTGTACTCGGCCGCCTTCGCGCGCGTGCGGGCCGCGACCCAGAGCAACGCCGCCGCGGCAAGCGTGCCGAGGATCAGGGCGGTCAGGTTGAAGCCCGGGGTCGCGAACACGTCCGGGATGAAGCCCGAGGAGAGCGCCTGGAAGCTTTTCGGGAACGGCCCCACCGACTGGCCCGCGAGCAGGGCCAGCGTCAGCCCCTTGAACACCAGCATGCCTGCGAGCGTCACGATGAAGGAGGGGATCTTCCAGTAGGCGACCCAGTAGCCCTGCGCGGCACCGATCACTGCACCTGCAATCAGGCAGAGGATCACGGCGGGGACCACCGGCATCTTCCACTGCACCATCATCACGGCGCCGAGCGCCCCGATGAACCCGCAGACCGAGCCCACCGACAGGTCGATATGCCCCGCCACGATGATCAGGAGCATCCCGAGCGCCATGATGACGATGTAGCTGTTCTGCAGGAAGAGGTTGGTGAGGTTCAGCGGCTTCAAGAGCGTCCCGTCGGTCACGATCTGGAAAAAGATCATGATGACGATCAGCGCCAAGAGCATGCCGTATTCGCGAAAGTTCGACCGGATGAACCGCCCCATCGAGGGCCGCGCGCCCGGCTCGGATATCGTCGCCATTCCCGTCCCCCAATCAGGCCGAAAGCATCAGGCCGAAATCATCATGCGCATGATCTTTTCCTGGTTCGCGTCCCGTGCGGCAAGCTCGCCGACGAAGGTACCCTCGCTCATCACATGGATGCGGTCGCACATGCCCAGAAGTTCCGGCATCTCAGACGAGATCATCACGACCGCCTTACCCTCGGCCACGAGCCCATTGATGATGCAATAGATCTCGTATTTCGCGCCCACGTCGATCCCCCGCGTCGGTTCGTCGAGGATCAGGACCTCGGGACCGGCGAAGAGCCATTTCGACAGGACGACCTTCTGCTGGTTGCCGCCCGACAGGTTCACGACCTTCTGGAACACCGACGCGCAGCGGATGTTGACCTTGTCGCGATATTCCAGCGCCACGCGGCGTTCGGCATTCGCGTCTATGACACCCCGATGCGCCACGCCGGGCAGGTTTGCGAGCGTGATGTTCGACGTGATGTGGTCCTCGAGCACGAGCCCCAGTTCCTTGCGGTCCTCGGTCACGTAGGCGATGCCCGCCGCCACCGCCCTTTCGATGGTCGACACATCGACGGGCTGCCCGCGCATCCGCACCTCGCCCGTGATCCCGGTGCCCGCAGAGCGCCCGAAGATCGACATGGCAAGCTCGGTCCGCCCCGAGCCCATCAGCCCCGCGATGCCGAGCACCTCGCCCGCATGCACGGTGAAGCCGATGTTCTTGAGCATGGGGCGGTCGGGGTGCTGGTCGTGAAAGGCGGACCAGGACCGCACCTCCATCAGCGGCGCGCCGATCCGGGGCGTGCGGCGCGGGTAGCGGTCGCCCATGGGGCGGCCCACCATATCGCGGATGATCCGATCCTCGGAGATCTCGCCCCGTTCGAGCGTGCTGACCGCCGCCCCGTCGCGCAGCACGGTGATCGTATCCGCCACGCGGCTGATTTCATTGAGCTTGTGCGAAATGAGGATCGAGGTGATCCCCTGCGCCTTGAACTCGAGCAGGAGGTCAAGGAGCTTCTGGCTGTCATTCTCCTGCAGGCTCGCCGTCGGCTCGTCCAGGATGAGGAGCTTGACCTTCTTCGACAGGGCCTTGGCGATTTCCACCAATTGCTGCTTGCCCACGCCGAGATTGGTGATGAGCGCCGAGGGCGGCTCGTTCAGCCCCACCTTGCGCAGGAGGTCTCGCGTCCGCTGGAACGTCTGGGGCCAGTCGATGACGCCGCCCGTCGCGATCTCGTTGCCGAGATAGATGTTCTCGGCGATCGACAGCAGCGGGACGAGGGCCAGTTCCTGATGGATGATTATGATGCCCGCATGCTCGCTGTCCGCGATGCCGTGGAAACGCATCACCTGACCCTCGAAGAGGATGTCCCCCTCGTAGCTGCCATGGGGATAGACGCCCGACAGCACCTTCATCAGCGTGGATTTGCCCGCGCCGTTTTCGCCCACCAGCGCATGTATCTCGCCCCGGCGCACCGAAAGGCTGACGGTGTCGAGCGCGCGGACCCCGGGAAAGGTCTTCGTGATCCCGCGCATTTCGAGGATCGCATCCATCATGGCGTTCCGGGGCAGGGGTCCGGGGCGCGCCCGGACCCCGCCTGGATCACTCGATCTGGTCTTTGGTGTAGTAGCCCGACCCGATCAGCAGCTCTTCCCAGTTGGTCAGATCGACCGCGACGGGCTTGAGGAGATAGGACGGCACAACCTTCACCCCGTTGTCGTAGGTCGTCGTGTCGTTGATCTCGGGCACACCCCCCTGGAGCAGCGCCTCGACCATGCCCACGGTCACGCGGGCCAGCTCGCGGGTATCCTTGAAGATCGTCGAATATTGCTCGCCCGCGAGCATGGATTTCACCGACTGCACCTCGGCGTCCTGGCCCGAGACGAACGGCATCTTGAGATCGCCCGAGCCGTATCCCACGCCCTTGAGCGACGACAGGATGCCGATCGACAGCCCGTCATAGGGCGACAGCACCGCATGGACCGTGTCGTCGGTGTAATAGGCCGACAGGATGTTATCCATCCGCGACTGCGCCACGGCACCGTCCCAGCGCAGGGTGCCCACCTTGTCCATTCCCATCTGGCCCGATTTCACGACGAGTTTTCCAGCGTCGATATAGGGTTGCAGGACGCTCATCGCGCCATTGTAGAAGAAGAAGGCATTGTTGTCGTCCGGAGAGCCGCCGAAGAGCTCGATGTTGAAGGGCCCCGCCGCGTCCGGCAGGCCGAGCGCGTCGGTCAGGGTGGTGGCCTGGAGCACGCCGACCTGGAAATTGTCGAAGGTGGCGTAATAGTCGACATTGCCGCTGTCGCGGATCAGCCGGTCGTAGGCGATGACCTTGATCCCCGAATCCGCCGCCTGCTGAAGCGCATTCGACAGGGTCGTGCCGTCGATGGCCGCGATCACGAGCACGTCCACGCCCTTGACGATCATGTTCTCGATCTGGGCGAGCTGGTTGGGGATGTCGTCGTCGGCATACTGGAGGTCGGTCTCGTACCCGGCCTCGGTGAACTGCTTGACCATGTTGTCGCCATCCGCAATCCAGCGGGCGGAGGATTTGGTGGGCATCGAGATGCCGATCGTGCCCTTGTCCTGCGCCAGGACGGGGGCCGCCATCAGACCTGCCGCCACCGCGACCGCGGCAAGCAGCGATGAGAAAACCTTCATGTCACACTCCCCAGCGGCGGGTACGCGCCGGTCCGGCCGGTCGGCCAGCCGCGCAGTCCCACCGGATGTTGTTGTCGCGCAGCGCTGCTATTGCCGCACCGTCGCAGGTCGTACGGTAGCGGGGGGCGCCGGGGCTGTGCAACGAAAAAGGCGGTCCGCACGACCGGATCACTTCATCGTAGAAGAATAATTATGTTAAGTGAGCGACCCGGTCGACTGCGGGAACTGGTGAAGGAACTGCGCCCGGTGCATGTCCGACCACGCCACGTCCACATCGGTTCCGGTGTCGTTCTGCACCTGGGCGCGGACCAGCTTGCGCTGGTGAAGCCAGGCCAGCGCCTCGCCCTGGTCGAAGGCGAGGTGCAGATGCGCCTCGCTCACCGGCTCCGCCAGCCGGGCGGTGATCAGCGCGCAAAGCTCGTCCACCCC
>JANNOT010000279.1:0-2275 GCA_031399375.1 Paraoceanicella sp. | reverse complement strand
CCCGATTTCCTGGTAGTATCCCTCGACCGACTTTGGCAGGTCGGCATGCAGGACGAAGCGGATGTCGGGCTTGTCGATCCCCATGCCGAAGGCGACCGTGGCGCAGACGATCAGGCCGTCCTCGCGCTGGAACCGCTCCTCCGCCTCGCGCCGCACCCCGGGATCGAGCCCCGCATGATAGGCGAGCGCGCGCCGCCCCGCCCCCTCCAGCGCGGTCGACAGCGTCTCGGATTTCGCGCGGGTGCCGCAATAGACGATCCCCGACTGGCCACGGCGCGCGGCCACATAGGCCAGGACCTGATCGCGGGGCTTGTCCTTCGGCCGGAAGGCGAGAAAGAGATTGGGGCGGTCGAAGCCGCCGATGAATACCCGCGGCGGGCGATCGGGGGCAAAGAGGCGGTGCGCGATCTCGCCCCGGGTCTCGGCGTCAGCCGTCGCGGTGAACGCGGCGAGCGGGACGCCGAGCGACGCCCGCAGCGCGCCGATGCGCAGATAGTCGGGGCGGAAATCATGGCCCCACTGGCTGACGCAATGCGCCTCGTCCACCGCGATGCGCGCGACCCCGATCCGGCGCAGCAGGCCCTCGGCCCCGCCCAGGCGCTCGGGGGCCATGTAGAGCAGGCGCAGGGCCCGGCCGTCGAGCGCAGCGAACACCGCCTCCGTCTCGTCTTCGGTATTGCCCGAGGTCAGCGCGCCGGCTGCCACCCCGTTTTCACGCAGCGCGCGGACCTGATCACGCATCAGCGCGATGAGGGGTGAGATCACGACCGTCACCCCGTCGCCCATCAGGGCGGGTAGCTGGTAGCAGAGCGACTTGCCGCGTCCGGTGGGCAGGATGGCGAGCACATCCTCGCCTGCCGCCACCGCCGCCACGATCTCCTCCTGCCCGGGGCGAAAGTCGTCGAACCCGAAGACCGAGGCGAGCAGGTCGCGGGGCGACGCGGCCGTCATCCCGTCAGCCGTTGACGGCATCCTTCAGCGCCTTGGCGATCACCACCTTGACGGCGCGGTCGGCGGGCTTTTCGACGGTCCGGTCGGTGCCCGGCACGCGGACGGTGCGCGCGGCGCGGTCGCGGCAGACGACCTTGCCGATCCCGGGCACGGTCACGGCGCCGCCCTTTTCCACGGTGTCGGTCACGATCTGGGCGAGGGCGTCGAGGACGCGGCCCACCGCGGCCTTCTCGAGCTGGGCCGCACCGGCGAGTGCGGCGACGAGTTCGGTCTTGGTCATGGGCTTGTCGGCCATGGCGGGCTCCTTGGGGTCAGGGGCGCCCCTTTAACCCCAGATGTGCGGGACCGGCAACGTGAAAAACCGATCGTCAGACCGAGAAAGACGTCCCGCAGCCGCAGGACGCCGTAGCATTGGGGTTCTCGACGACAAATCGAGCGCCTATCAAAGCCTCCGAATAGTCGATGACGGCATTCGACAGAAACGGCAGCGAGGCGGGGTCCACGACCACATGCGGCGTCGCGTCGCCCAGCACGAGGTCATCGGGAGCGGGCGCATCCTCCAGCCGGAAATCATACTTGAACCCCGAGCAGCCCCCCCCCTCGACCGCGACGCGCAGGACGCGGGCGCCGATCTCGTCGAGCCGTGCCCGGGCGCGGTCGGTGACGCGGGGGGGCAGCGTGAGCACGGGCAGATCGAAGGCGGGAAGGGTCAGGTCCATGGCTTTGCGCAGCCTCCACGTTGCGTTAGTGAAGCTAGGCGCGACGAGAGCCGCCCGCAAGCCTGCCCAGACGAGCCTGCCCAGACCGGAGTGTCCGATGCCGCCCGCCCATGCCTGCCCCGCCGCCTATGCCTGCGCGCCCGCAACCAGCCGCGGGCGGCTTTTTCCCGAGGCGGCATCGGCGCACCGTTCGCCGTTCCAGCGCGACCGCGACCGGATCATCCATTCCTCGGCCTTCCGGCGGCTGAAACACAAGACGCAGGTCTTCGTCTATCACGAGGGCGATCACTACCGCACCCGCCTGACCCATTCGATCGAGGTTGCCCAGATCGCGCGCTCGATCAGCCGGATTCTCGGGCTCGACGAGGACCTCGCCGAGGCCCTGGCGCTGGCGCATGATCTCGGCCACACGCCGTTCGGCCATGCCGGCGAGCGCGAACTCGACAGCCAGATGAAACCCCATGGCGGCTTCGACCACAACGCCCAGACGCTGCGCATCCTGACCAAGCTCGAGGAGCGCTACGCCGGGTTCAACGGCCTCAACCTCACCTGGGAAACGCTCGAGGGCGCCGTCAAGCACAATGGCCCGCTGCTCGGGCCGGGCC
>JANNOT010000272.1:0-5277 GCA_031399375.1 Paraoceanicella sp. | reverse complement strand
CGAGGCCCGCGAGCTCCTCCTCGCCGACCGAGAAGGCGACCACGGGGATCGTCTCGGCGGTGATGCCCTGGTTGCCCAGTTCCTTGTAGAACGGCACGTTCGCGTCGCCATTGATGGTCGAGACGACGGCCGTGTTCTTGCCCGCCGAGCCGAAGGTCTTGATGTCGGACACGATGGTCTGCCAGTCGGCATGGCCGAACGGTGTGTAGTTGACCATTATGTCCTCGGGCGCGACGCCCTTGGCCTGAAGGTAGGCCTCAAGGATCTTGTTGGTCGTGCGGGGATAGACATAGTCGGTGCCCGCAAGCACCCAGCGTTCCACCCCTTCATTGGCCATCAGGTAATCAACCGCGGGGATCGCCTGCTGGTTGGGGGCCGCCCCGGTGTAGAACACGTTGCGCTGGCTTTCCTCGCCCTCGTACTGCACGGGGTAGAAGAGGATCGAGTTCAGCTCGTCGAACACCGGCAGGACCGACTTGCGGCTGACGCTGGTCCAGCAGCCGAACACGGCCGAGACCTGGTTGACGGTGATCAGCTCGCGCGCCTTCTCGGCGAAGAGCGGCCAGTTCGACGCGGGATCCACCACCACCGCCTCGAGCTTCTTGCCCAGCAGGCCGCCCTTGGCGTTCTGCTCCTCGATCAGCATGAGCATCACGTCCTTCAGCGTCGTCTCTGAGATCGCCATGGTCCCGGAGAGCGAGTGCAGAATCCCGACTTTGATGGTCTCGTCCTGCGCCCGCGCGCTGCCACTGGCCATCAGGGCCGCGAGTGCCAGACCCGATGCAACTGCAGATAGCTTCATTCCCGTCCCTCCGTCTGCCGCCGGGTCCGACGCCGCTGGGGCGCGGTCCCCACCCGCGGCAGGATGCGTTGCGTTGGAGGCGCGGCCGCGCGGCCATCACACCCCGCACCCGTACCCGCCCCCAGCGTCTGCACAGAATCGCGCGCAGTGCCTCGGGCCATCGGAACTTTCCGCGCTGGCCGTGTCGAATTGAAGCGTTAATGCTTAATTTCTGCTCTCTGGCAATGAATTGCCCTAAGAACGTGCGAATTTTGGATGGTCTGATGAGTATTGCGGCACGCTACGGCATCAGCCGATGCACGCGCAACATCTCGTAGGGACCCGCAAGGGTCTCGGCCATGCGCGCCAGATCGGGGGGCAGCGGCGGCGGCGGGGGATCGGGCGGACCGAAACCGGTCGAGGCCCAGAGACCGTCATACCAATGCGGTCCCCAGACCCCGTCATCGGGATGCGGCCCCGCAGGCCACGCAAGCATCGCGGGCTGGAACGCGAGCCCCAGCGCCGTGCAGAGCGCGCCGAGCACGCCACCGGGATCGGCACGGATATCCTCCGCCTCGACCACGGGGGGCGCGCGGCCGAGCCGGTCCGCCACGCGGGCGAAGATCTCGGCCTGCGCAGCAAAGCCCAGCTCCTCGGCGGTCACGGGCGGGCGCTTGCGCGCATAGCTCGCCAGCACACGCTCCGGCGCCCGGATCAGGAAGGCGTTGGTGACCCCGTGCACCCAGTCGCGGGGAAACCCGGGCAGCATGTGGTGGGTCATGTGCTTTTGGTAGAACACCGCGCAGCCCCGCGGCCGTCCGGTCGTGCAGGTCCGGGCAACCGCGCCGGGATCGGTCTCGCCCGCGGCGATGATGTCGCCCCGCAGCGGATGGTCGAGCGCCGTCTGGTGCAGGTCGGCGGCATAGAACGGCTCGTCCCAGACCGCGCAATCGGCCCGCGCGCTAAAGCTGCGCATCAGCGCAGAGGACAGGTTGCGCGGCCCCGACCACATGGCAACCCGCAGCACATCCGCGGTCATCGGATCAGGATCGCCCTGAAATCGTTGACATTGGTCAGGGTGGGACCGGTGATCACCTGGTCGCCCAGCCGGGCGAACAGGCCGTGCCCGTCGAACCGGTCGAGCGCGCGGGCGACCGGATACCCCAGCGCCTCGGCCCGCGCGCGCGTGTCCGGGCCGATCACTGCGCCCGCGACATCCTCCGATCCGTCCACCCCGTCCGTGTCGGCGGCGAGCGCGTGGATGCCCGGGGCGCCGTCCAGCGCCTCGGCCAGCGCCATGAGGAAATCGACGTTGCGCCCGCCCCGCCCCAGGCCGCGGCCCGCCATGGGCAGCGTCACCGTGGTCTCGCCGCCCGAGATCAGCACCGTCCCCGGTGCCGCCGCGCGCGCCTGCGCCGCCATGGCACCCGCGACCGCCCGCGCCTCGCCCTCGACCGCGTCGCCCAGGATCACGGGCGTCAGCCCTGCCGCCCGTGCCACGTCCGCGGCGGCGCGCAGCGAGGCCATGGGGGCCGCGATCACCCGTGCGCTGGCGGCCGCGAGGCGGGGATCCCCGGGCTTCACGCTCTCGTTGGCGGGATCCGCCAGCGCCGCCCGCACCGAGGCGGGCAGGTCGAGCGCGAAGGCCGCGGCGATCGCCCGCGCATCGGCAAGGGTGGTGGGATCGGGCACCGTCGGGCCCGACGCGATATTGACCGGATCGTCGCCCGGCACGTCCGAGATCAGGAGGCTGAGCACCCGCGCCGGGTGGCAGGCCGCGGCCAGCCGCCCGCCCTTGATGGCCGAGAGATGGCGGCGCAGGCAGTTCATCTCGTCGATGCCCGCCCCGCAGGCGAGCAGGGCGCGGCTGACCGCCTGCTTGTCGCCCAGGCTGACCCCCGGCGCGGGCATCGGTAGCAGTGCCGAGCCCCCGCCGGAGATGAGCGCCAGCACGAGATCGTCCGGGCCGAGGCCGCCCACCATGGCGAGCATCCGCCGCGCCGCCTGCACGCCGGCGGCATCGGGAACGGGGTGGGCTGCCTCGACGATCTCGATGCGCGTGCAGGGCATGCCATGCCCGTAGCGCGTGATCACGAGGCCGGTTAGCGGGCCGTCCCACGCACCCTCGACCGCCGCGGCCATCGCCGCCGACGCCTTGCCCGCCCCGATCACCAGGGTGCGGCCCGCGGGCCGGACCGGCAGATGGGGCGGCACGATGGCCGCGGGCATCGCCGCCGCGACCGCCGCATCAAACATCGCGCGCAGCAGGCGGGGCGGATCGGCATCGGCCATGCGTGAACTTCCCTCTACACGTCATGGGCGAGTGCCACGGTCGCCCCGGTCCGGTCAAGCCTGCCCGGTAAAGCCCGCCCAGTCAGGCCCGCCCGGTCAGGCCCGCCCGGTCAGGCCCGCCCGCGGCACGGGTTGCAACCGGACGCGTTTGCGCCTTTGCTCGCCTGGGCTCGACCGGAGGCCGACCCGACAACCGCCCAGAGAACTGCGCGAAGAACTGCCCGAAGGATTGCCCGATGGAAACCGCCGACGCGGTGCGCAAGACCACCTGCTACATGTGCGCCTGCCGCTGCGGGATCGACGTCCACCTGACCGACGGCGTGCGGGGCCGCACGGTGCGCTATATCGAGGGGAACCGCGACCACCCCACCAATCGCGGCGTGATCTGCGCCAAGGGCGCGGCGGGGGTGATGCAGCACCATTCGCCCGCGCGCCTGTCCACCCCGCTGCGCCGGGTGGGACCGCGGGGATCGGGCACCTTCGAGGCGATCGGGTGGGACGACGCGCTCGCCCTCGCCACCTCCTGGCTCGCGCCGCTGCGCGACCGCGACCCCAAGCGCCTCGCCTTCTTCACCGGGCGCGACCAGAGCCAGTCCCTGACGAGCTGGTGGGCCCAGCAGTTCGGCACCCCCAACTATGCCGCCCATGGCGGGTTCTGCTCGGTCAACATGGCCGCGGCGGGGATCATGACCATGGGCGGCGCGTTCTGGGAATTCGGGACGACCGACTGGCCGCGCTGCCGGACCCTGATGCTCTTCGGCGTCGCCGAGGACCATGATTCCAACCCGCTCAAGATCGGCCTCGGCCAGATGAAGGGACGCGGGGCGCGGGTGATCGCGGTCAACCCCGTGCGCACCGGCTACGCCGCCATCGCCGATGAATGGGTCGGGATCACGCCGGGGACGGACGGGCTCTTCATCCTCGCCATGGTCCATGAGCTGCTGCGGCTGGGGCGGGTCGATGTCGGGTATCTCGTGCGCTACACCGATGCGCCCTGGCTCGTGGTGGACGATCCCGGGGCGGCGGACCACGGGCTTTTCGCGCGGCGCGACGGCCAGCCGGTGATCGCGGGGCGCGACGGCGTCCTCCATGACCATGACGCCGACATCGTCCCCGCGCTCGACGGCGCGTTCACCGTGGACGGGCGCCCCTGCCGCCCCGTCTTTGCCCTGATGGCCGCACGGTATCTTCACCCCGCCCATGCGCCGGAGGCGGTCGCCGACCGCTGCGGCATCCCCGCGGCCACGATCGCGCGACTGGCGGCAGAGCTCGCCCACACGGCCTTTGAGCATGAGGTCGTGCTCGAGCGTCCCTGGACCGACTGGCGCGGGCGCCGCCATGGGACCATGGTCGGCCGACCGGTGAGCTTTCATGCCATGCGCGGCATCGCGGCCCACGCGAACGGGTTCCAGACCTGCCGGGCGCTCCACATGCTGCAGATCCTGCTCGGCTCGGTCGAAACCCCCGGCGGCTTCCGCTTCAAGCCGCCCTACCCCAAGCCCATGGCGGCCCATCCCCGCCCCCATGCCCATTGCGTGCCGGGCGAGCCGCTCGGCGGACCCCATCTGGGCTTCCCCCGCGGACCCGAGGACCTCCAGCTCTGCCCGGACGGCAGCGCGGAGCGGATCGACAAGGCGTTCTCGTGGGAGGCGCCATTCTCGATCCACGGCCTGATGCACATGGTCATCCCCAACGTGGAGGCGGGCGATCCCTACCCCATCGATACCCTGATGCTCTACATGGCCAACATGGCGTGGAATTCGTCCATGAACACCGCCGGCGTGATGGAGATGCTGACGGCGCGCCGGCCCGACGGCGACTACGCGATCCCGCACATCATCTATTCGGATGCCTATTCGTCCGAGACGGTGGCCTATGCCGACCTGGTGCTGCCCGACACGACCTATCTCGAACGCCATGACGCGATCAGCCTGCTCGACCGCCCCATCAGCGAACCCGACGCGGCGGCCGATGCGATCCGCTGGCCGGTCGTAGTGCCCGACCGGGAGGTGCGGGGATTCCAGTCGGTCCTGCTCGACCTCGGTGCCCGGCTCGGCCTGCCGGGGATGGTGCTGGAGGATGGCCAGCCCGCCTTCCGCGACTATGCCGACTACATCACCTGGCATGAACGCCGCCCGGGGATCGGGCCGCTGTCAGGCTTTCGCGGCGACGGGAGCGAGACCGGGCGCGGCGCGCCGAACCCC
>JANNOT010000256.1:0-2948 GCA_031399375.1 Paraoceanicella sp. | reverse complement strand
CATCCGCGCGTAGCGCCCGCCCTGGGCGAGCAGCGCGTCGTGGCGTCCCTGCTCGACGATCTCGCCCCCCTCCAGCACCACGATCCGGTCGGCATCGACCACGGTGGACAGGCGGTGCGCGATCATGAGCACCGTGCGCCCCGCCCCGGCTGCGCGCAGGCTGTCCTGGATCTCGCGCTCGGTTTCGGTGTCGAGCGCCGACGTCGCCTCGTCGAGCAGCAGGATCGGCGGATCCTTCAGGATCGTGCGGGCGATCCCCACCCGCTGCTTCTCGCCACCCGACAGCTTCAGCCCGCGCTCGCCGACCTGGGTTTCGTAGCCCCGCGGCAGGCTCAGGATGAAATCGTGGATCTGCGCGGCGCGGGCCGCCGCCTCGACGGCGTCGCGCGGCACCGCGGGGTCGCCATAGGCAATGTTGTAATAGATCGTGTCGTTGAAGAGCACGGTGTCCTGCGGCACGACCCCGATCGCCCGGCGCAGGCTGTCCTGCGTCACGTCGCGCACATCCTGGCCGTCGATGGTCACCCGCCCCTCAGCCACGTCGTAGAAGCGGAAAAGGAGCCGGGTCAGGGTGGATTTTCCCGCCCCCGAGGGGCCGACCACCGCGACCTTGCGCCCCGCGGGCACGTCGAGGTCAAGGCCGCGCAGGATCGGCCGCTCGGGCTCGTAGCCGAAGCGCACCCCCTGGAACCGGATCGCCCCGCCGGTCACGCGCAGCGGTGCGGCCCCGGGGCGGTCGGTCACCTCGGCGGGTTGATCCAGCAGCGTGAACATCTCGCGCATGTCGATCAGCGCCTGGCGCATCTCGCGGTAGACCGTGCCCAGAAAGTTCAGCGGCAGGGTGATCTGGACCATGTAGGCATTGACCATCACGAAATCCCCGACGGTCATCTGCCCCGCCTGGACGCCAAGCGCGGCCATGACCATGACGGCCGCGAGCCCCGCGGTGATGATCACCGACTGGCCGAGGTTGAGATAGGCGAGCGAATAGTTGGTCTGCAGCGCAGCCTTCTCGTAACCGGCCATGGAGGCGTCGTAGCGCAGCGCCTCGCGGGCCTCGGCGCCGAAATACTTCACCGTCTCGAAGTTCAGCAGGCTGTCCACCGCCTTCTGGTTCGCGTCCTGGTCGCGCTCGTTCATCCGCGTGCGGATTTCGACCCGCATCTCGGTGACCTTGAACGTAAACCAGACATAGAGCGCGATGGTCAGTCCAACCACGAGCAGGTAGCGCGCATCGAACACGGCCCAGAGGATCGCTGCAACCATCAGCAGTTCCAGGATCAGCGGACCCATGGAGAGCAGGAGAAACCGCAGGAGGAAATCCACCCCCTTCACCCCGCGCTCGAGCACCCGGTTCAGCGCCCCGGTCTTGCGCGTGATGTGGAACCGCAGCGACAGGGCATGGACATGGCGGAACGTCTCGACCGCCAGCAGGCGCAGCGCGCGCTGGCCGACCTTGGCGAACACGATGTCGCGGAGCTGCGCGAACCCCACCCCGGCGAACCGCAGGACGCCGTAGGCAAGCACGAGCGCCACCGCCCCGGTGATCCAGGTCTGCGCCAGGGTCGCCCCGGGTGTCAGCGCATCGACGGCGTACTTGAAGAAGACCGGGGTCACCACCGTGGTCAGCTTGGAGACGAGCAGGAGGAGCAGCGCGCCGATCACGCGGACCTTCACCTCTGGTGCGTCGGCGGGCCAGAGATAGGGCATGACCCGGCGCACGATCCGAAGATCGGCAGTCCCCTCGGGACGGGTGGTGCGGCTCGGCTGCATCGGGGTGTCTGGCCTCGGGGTCAGGGCGCGGGGTCAGGGCGCGGGCGGGGTGCCCTGCTGCCCATCGGGCAGCGCAAAGATCTGGCCGGGATAGATCAGATCGGGGTCGCGGATGCGGTCGCGGTTGGCCGCGAAGATCTGGGTGTAGCGCAATCCCTGCCCCAGATGCACCCGCGCGATGGTCCAGAGGTTGCCGCCGGGCTGGACCACGACCGCGGCCTGGGACGGCAGCGCCGGCACCCCGGCAAGCGTCGTGGGTGCCGGCACCGCGGGAAAGTCCCGCTGGAACGGCGTCTCGGCCCGGCTTGTGACCCGGGTGCCCGCATCGTCGAGCTCGTCGACCCGCAGGATATGCCGCCCCTCGGCGATGTCGGGCAGGACGGCGGTCCAGTCCCCGCCCGGATCGGACCGGGTGGATGCGACGGGCCGGTTGTTGGCATAGATCCTGAGCGCCGCAGCCGCGCGCGCCCGCCCCGTCAGGACCACGGCACCGACGGGATCATAGCTGATGGTCTCGAGCGTCACGGCGCCGGTATGCGGCGCCCGGGCGGACGCCGCATCCGCGGGTCCGGCGGGCTGGAGGACCTCGACCCCCGCGGGCGTCGTGCGCACCACGGTCGGGGCGACGGGCGCGCCGCCATCCGCCTGCGGCTCGGGCGTGAGCACAAGGACGCGGTCGGCCGACACCCGCCGCGCGGTCCCCGTGCCGGATGACAGGCCAAGCTCGCGCACGCCGGGCAGAGCGTCGGGGGCGAGCAGGGCCACGAATTCGCCGCGCGGCGTGGCGCGGACCGTCGCGCGGGTCTGGCCATCGACGGTCACCGTCACATCGCTGCCCGGCGCCGCGCGCCCCGCAACCAGGGCCGACCCGTCGGGTGCCACCCGCACGATGTCGAACGACGGGTCCGAGCCGACGGTCCCGGGCGCGGTCGCCGTGCTGGCCGGTGACGGCGCAGGCACCGCCGTGGCCAGTGGCGGCGCAGGCGCCGCGGTTGAAGCGGGTGGCCCGTCGGCCAGGATTTCGGCGGGCGGCGTAGCGGACACGGTCCCGTCGGTGGCGTCGCGCGGCTCCGGCACGGGGTCCGACGCGGCGACCTCCGGACCGAGGCTCAGGGCGGTGGCCACGGCGGGGGCAGCCTCGGTCACGGGCTCCGGCACGCGGGCGGGGCGCAGCA
>JANNOT010000245.1:0-3973 GCA_031399375.1 Paraoceanicella sp. | reverse complement strand
AATCCAGGGGCTGTGGCACGTTTGAGCAATGGCGATCCGTCCCCCAGATCCGCTCGAGATCACCCCCACCCTGCTGCTGCGCGCCTATGCGGCGGGGGTGTTTCCCATGGCGGAATCCGCGACGTCGGACACGCTGTTCTGGGTCGATCCGAAAAAGCGCGGCATCCTTCCGCTCGACCGGCTGCACATCTCGACATCCCTGCGCCGGACCATCCGGCGGGGGCTGTTCCGCGTGACCATCGACCAGGATTTTGCCGGCGTGATGACCGGTTGCGCCGACCGGCCGGAAACATGGATCAACCCAGAGATCCGCGACCTCTTCATCACGCTCAACCGCATGGGCTACGCCCATTCGATCGAAGTGCATGACGCCGACGGGTTGGCGGGCGGGCTCTACGGCGTGCGCCTCGGCTCGGCGTTTTTCGGGGAAAGCATGTTTTCGCGCAGACGCGATGCGTCAAAGGTCGCGATCGTCCATCTGGTCGCGCGGCTGAACGCGGGGGGGTTCAGCCTGCTCGACACCCAGTTCGTGACCGACCACCTGCGCCGTATGGGCGCGGTCGAGATCGGGCGCGACGACTATCACCGCAGGCTCGATGCCGCGCTCGAGCAGCAGGGTCAGTTCTGGGCACTGCCCCCCGACGCGTCGCCCGCGGTCATCCTGCAGTGGAGCACCCAGACATCGTAGCGCGGATGGTCGAGCGCCGAGAGCGCGGGGCTGGAGGCGATCATCCATCCGGCGAAGGCGACGCCCACCTCGCGCTCGTCGCGCACCGTCAGCCAGACATAGGCGTCGGGCGGGGCGCCGGGCTCGGGCATCCGGCAGGCGCCCACGTTGATCACCAGCCGGGCATAGCGCGCCACATCCCCCACCCGCACCTCGAAGGTCGTGATCTTGCCGGTCATCTTGTCGAGCCCGCGCAAAACCGCGACGTCGCCGGGCTGCGTGGTCGAGGGGGGCCGGATCGCGGGGCGCAGGTCTGGCACGGCGGGGGTCGGGGGCGCCGGCTTGAAATGATCCTCGGGAAGCTGCGCCAGCGTCGGCGCGGCCATCAGGGCCGCGAGCAGCGCCAGCGCCCTGCGCCTCACTCCTTGACCGCCACATAGCGCAGGCGCACGTAATCGGCGGTCCAGGCCCCGGCGTGGTCGCGCAGGGCGGGCGCGACCAGGGACGCGACCTCGGCCTGCGCCGCCGCGCGGTCCGCACCGGGCAGCAGGGCGAGCGCGGGGCCGGCAAGTGCCGCAAGCCATGCCTCCATCCCCGCCGCCACGGGGGTCGGGCGGGGGGTCAACGAAATCTCGCGGACGGCAAGGCCCGCGGCAACCAGCCGGGTCGCCTGCTCCTCGGCCGTGGGAAACGACCAGATCTCGGCAAGATCGGTCGCGACCCCGCGCGACCGCAAGACGGCGACAAGCGCGGTGCGGATGGCCGCGATGTTGCCATGCCCGCCCTGCTCGACAACCAGCCGCCCGCCGGGGACGAGCGCCCTGGCCACCCCGGCCAGGACCGCCTCGGCATCGGGGACCCAGTGCAGGGCCGCATTGGAGAAGACCGCGTCATAGACGCCCACGTCCGTCAGCGCGGCGGCGCTGCCCAGCACGGCCCGAAGCCCGCGCGCCGCCGTGGCTGCCACCATGGCGGGCGAGGCATCGAGCCCCGTCACCTCCGCCCCCGCGGCGGCGATGCGGGCGGTCAGCAGCCCGTCGCCGCAGCCGAGATCGAGGATCCGCTCGCCCGGCTGCGGATCGAGCAGCCCCAGCAGGGGCGCCCCGAGATCGGAGACGAAGCGCGCCGCGGCGCCGTAGCGCGCGGCGTTCCAGTGGTCCGGCACGGCCCCGGTCATGGGGTGGTGGCCGACGTGCCGAACTTCAGCAGAAGATCGAGGAGCGACACCGACCCCTGGGTCTGGACGATCTGCGCTCCGGGCGCCAGCATCGCGTCCGACGCCCCGGGCGTGATCGCGACATAATTGCCCCCCAGGATACTCTCGGTCTCGATCTTGGCATCCGAATCGTCGGGAATGGTGATGTCGTCGGCGATGCGCAGGCTCACCACCGCCTCATAGGTCTGCCGGTCGAGCGACAGGCCGGTGATCGAGCCCACCTTGACCCCCGACATCCGCACATCGGACCCCGGCGACAGACCGTCCGCCTTGCGGAACTTTGCCGTCAGCGCATAGGTCCCCGCACCACCGCCCCGGTCCGACATCTGGGCGGCATAGGCGAAGAACCCAGCCGCGGCGATCAGGACCACGGCCCCGATCAGCGTTTCGGCCACGGAATTCGCCATCGCTCAGCCCTCCGGTGCCCAGGCGTCGTAATCGGCGCGCGTGGCGGGTGTCGCGGCGCGCATGCTGCCCGCGGGCCGGTGTGCGGCATCGGTCCCGGTCAGGTTCGGCAGATGCGGCTTTTCCCACGACTTGTGCGGAATCGGGGTCTGGGTCGGCGGCGCATCATAGGTGTGGTGCAGCCAGCCATGCCAGTCGGGCGCCACCCGCGTCGCCTCGGTCACCCCGTTGAAGATCACCCAGCGGCGCACGCCCCCCGCGGTCTGGTAGAAGCGGTTGCCCTCGCCATCCTCGCCCACGAACTGGCCGCTGCGGCGGGTAAAGAGCCACGTCCCGATGGTCTGGCCGTTCCACCAGGTAAAGATGCGGGTCAGCAGGCTCATGCGGGCACTCCCTTGCAAACGCGATGGTTATGCCCGCCAGGGGCTGCGCGGTCCAGCCCCGTCGCATCCCGACCCCGGGTGTCGTCGGCAGGCGCGGAGGATGTCAGACGACGATCCTGGGCGCCGCGGTCGCGGGGTCGCCGGAATTGGGCGTGCCCGTCCGCTCCATCAGCAGCAGATGAACCTCGCCATAGGCCACGGGACGATGCTCGACCCCCGCGGGCACGACGTAGAGCTCGCCAGGGCCGAGGGTCACGATGCGGTCGCGCAGCTCCAGATCAAGACGCCCGGACAGGACGAGGAAGAGGTCATCCGTATCGGGATGGCTGTGCCAGTGGTACGGCCCCGCGATCTTGGCCACCATCACGTCATGGCCGTTGAATTCCGCGACAGTGCGCGGTGACCAGTGGTCGGCGAAGCCCGAAAGCCTCACCGCCAGATTGACGGCCAGGTTCGCCGTGGCGGTCACGAGGCGGAGGCGGGCTTTTCGCTCATCTTGTCGGAATAGACGAGCATGGGCTTGCCGCCGCCGATGATGGCCTCCTCGTTCACCACCACCTCCTCGACGTTCTTCAGGCCGGGCAGCTCGAACATCACGTCGAGCAGCACGTCCTCGAGGATCGAGCGCAGGCCGCGGGCACCGGTCTTGCGCTCGATGGCACGCTTGGCGATGGCCTTCAGCGCCTCGTCGGTGAACGACAGGCCCACATCCTCCATCTCGAACAGCCGCTGGTACTGCTTGATCAACGCGTTCTTGGGTTCGGTCAGGATGGTGACGAGCGCGGGCTCGTCAAGGTCGGTCAGGGTGGCGATCACCGGCAGGCGGCCGACGAATTCCGGGATCAGGCCGAACTTCAGCAGGTCCTCGGGTTCGAGCTCGGAGAAAAGCTCGCCCACGCGCCGGTCATCCGGACCCTTAACGTCCGCACCGAACCCCATGGCGGTGCCCTTGTTTCGCTGCGCGATGATCCGCTCCAGCCCCGCAAACGCACCGCCGCAGATGAACAGGATGTTCGTCGTGTCCACCTGCAGGAATTCCTGCTGGGGATGCTTGCGCCCACCCTGGGGGGGGACGCTCGCGACCGTCCCCTCCATGATCTTCAGCAGCGCCTGCTGCACGCCCTCACCCGACACGTCGCGGGTGATCGAGGGGTTGTCGGACTTGCGGCTGATCTTGTCCACCTCGTCGATGTAGACGATGCCGCGCTGCGCGCGCTCGACATTGTATTCGGCGGCCTGGAGAAGCTTGAGGATGATGTTCTCCACATCCTCGCCGACATAGCCCGCCTCGGTCAGCGTCGT
>JANNOT010000219.1:0-2675 GCA_031399375.1 Paraoceanicella sp. | reverse complement strand
TCCGGGCCTGGTTCGACGGGCCGCTGCTCCTGTCGGGGTCCATCGCGACCGGGGGGGCGATCCTCGCGGCACAGGCGATGGGGGCCGACCTCGCCTATATCGGCTCGCCCTTCATCGCGACACCCGAGGCGCGGGCCTCCGGCGCCTACAAGCAGGCGATCGTCGAGGGTGGGGGCGAGGACATCGTCTACACCAACCTCTTCACCGGCGTGCACGGCAACTACCTGCGCCGGTCCATCGAGCTCCAGGGGCTCGACCCGGACAACCTGCCCGAGAGCGACCCCTCGAAGATGAACTTCGGCTCGGGCGGGAACACGTCGGCAAAGGCGTGGCGGGACATCTGGGGCTGCGGGCAGGGGATCGGGGCAGTGGCCGCGGTGGTGCCCGCGTCGGGGCTCGTGGACCGGCTCACGGCGGAATACGCGGCGGCGCGGGACCGGCTGGCGCTGCGCCTTGGGTAGGAGCCCAGGGTGCTGAGAGGCGCTTGAGCAGCAGGCTGCTTCTCAAGGCGCCTGCCCGAGGGTGGGACGAGTCGCGCCGCATCAAGGCTGAACCCCCGTTCCGGGGGCGCGTTCCGCGGCCTTGACCCGGCCCGACCCATCCCCCGCGACCCTTCAGGCGAGGCCGAGCACGTCGAGCATGGAATATTCGCCCGGCTCCCTGTCCTGACCCCAGAGGGCGGCGCGGACGGCGCCGCGGGCGAAGATCATGCGGTCGGTGGCGATATGGCGCAACTCGATCCGCTCGCCCGCCCCGGCAAAGATCACCGTGTGGTCGCCGACCACGTCGCCGCCGCGCAGGGCGGCAAACCCGATGGCGCCGCGGGGGCGGGGGCCGGTCTCGCCGTCGCGGCCGCGCGCGGCGATGTCCGACAGCGTGGCGCCCCGGCCCGCCGCGGCCGCCTCGCCCAGCATCAGCGCTGTGCCCGAGGGGGCGTCGATCTTGTGGCGGTGATGCATCTCCACGATCTCGATGTCCCAGTCGGGATCAAGCGCGCCCGCGAGCCGCCGGGTCAGGCCGAGGAGCACGTTGACCCCGAGGCTCATGTTCCCGGCCCGGACCAGCGTCGCATGGCGCGCGGCAGCGCGCAGCGGGGCCGCGTCCTGCGGGCCGAGCCCGGTCGTCCCGATCACATGGACCAGCCGCGCCTGGGCCGCGAGCACCGCATGGCCGAGCGTCGCGACCGGCGCGGTGAAGTCGAGCACGGCGCGGACGCGGGCAAAAACCGCAAGCGCATCGTCGGTCACGATCACGCCGCTGGATCCGCCGCCCAGACATTGCCCCAGATCCTGGCCCACCCAGGGGTGCCCGGGACGCTCGGTCGCCCCCGCGAGGACCAGGTCCGGCCGCTCGGCGACCGCCTGCACCAGCATCCGCCCCATCCGGCCCGAGGCCCCGAGGATCGCGATGGGCAGGGTCATGATCCGCTCCTGAACTGTTTCGGGCGCGCCTGGTACCACGCGGCGGGTGCTTGCGCCACCGCCACCCCAACGCTATATCGATAACCGAGAGGTTGGCGCGGGCGAGCGCCTCGCCAACCCGGTCAGGTCCGGAAGGAAGCAGCCGTAACGAGCCCCGTTCGGGTCGTTGTCCAGCCTCTCACCCTCCCTACATCACCCCTGCGGCGGCGAAGAGTGCCAGAAGGTCCGCCTCGGGCCGTGCGCCGATATGGCCGATCACCTCGCCCGCGGCAAGGCAGCCCATCCGCCCCGCGGTTGCAAGGTCACGGCCCGTGACGAGACCGTAGAGAAAGCCCGCGGCGAAAAGGTCGCCCGCCCCCGTCGCGTCCACGACCCGCAGCGCTTCGGTCGGGACCGCCAGCCGCTCGGTCCCGCGCACGATGATGGCGCCGCGCGCACCGACCGTGCAGGCCGTCAGGTCCACATCCGCGGCGGCCGCCGCCAGGGCGGTGTCGAGATCGTCGGTCTGGTAGAGCGATTTCAGCTCGTGCTCGTTGGCAAAGAGCAGGTCGAGATCCTCGCGCACCATCCGGCGGAACTCGGGCCGGTGGCGTTCCACGCAGAACGGGTCCGAGAGCGTGAGCGACACCCGCCCCCCCGCCACCTTTGCCGCCCGCGTCGCCTTGGCGAAAGCCTCGATGCTGTCGGGCCCGTCGAAGCGGTAGCCCTCGAGGTAGAGCCAGGCCGCGTCGGCCATCTGCGCCGCGTCGATGTCACCGGGGGCGAGGAATTCCGACACGCCGAGATAGGTGTTCATCGACCGCTCGCCATCGGGGCTGACCAGCACCATGCAGCGCCCGGTTTCGGCCGCGTGATCGCTTGGGGCGAGGGGGGTGGCGTAGACCGCCCCCTGGGCGCGCAAATCATGGGCGAAGATCGCGCCGAGCTGGTCGTCCTTGACCTTGCCCACATAGGCGGTCCGCGCGCCCAGCATGGCGAGGCCCGCAATGGTGTTCGCGGCCGATCCGCCCGAGATCTCGATCGCAGGGCCCATCCGACCGTAAAGATCGGCCGCGCGGGCGGTGTCGATCAGGGTCATCACCCCCTTGCCCACCCGGTTCTCGGCCAGGAACGCGTCCTCGACATGGGCGAGCACATCGACGAGCGCGTTGCCCACGCCCACGACATCGATGGATTTCATGCGGTCTTTCCCTCCCAGGGACAGAGATCGGCAATGACGCAGGACGGGCAGAGCGGCTTGCGCGCGGTGCAGGT
>JANNOT010000210.1:0-2410 GCA_031399375.1 Paraoceanicella sp. | reverse complement strand
CTCGTGGATATCGAGATGCCGCGGGTCTCGGGTCTCGACGTGATCCGCCGGATCCGCGCGGGGGGCGGGGCGGCGGCGCGGATGCCGATCATCGCGCTGACCGCCTATGCGTTGCGCGACCACCGCGACCGGATCGCGGCGAGCGGTGCGGACGGGCTGATCGCTAAGCCGATCCAGGGCATCACCGCGTTCGGCGAGGAAATCCGCGCCCGCGTCGGTCGGGCGCCCGATCCGGGCCAGGTGGGGGCGACCGCCGCCGGGCCGGGGACGGGGACCGCGGTGCCGCGGGTGCCGGGTCCGGCTGCGGCGGGCCTGATCGACCCCGCGACCTGGCGCGCGCTTGCCGCCACCATCGGCCCCGCCGCGATGGGCGAGCTTCTGGCCAAGGTCGAGGAGGATTTGCGCGCCGTGGGCGAGGGGCTCGACGACGGGCTCGCACGCGGGGATTTCGCGCTGGTGCGCGGGCGCACCCACATCCTGATCAGCGTGGCGGGTGCGGTGGGGGCCGGGGGCGTGCAGGCGCTGGCCGAACAGCTCAACCGCGCCGCCCATGGCAGCGATCCGGCCAGGCTCGAGACGCTGGGGCGCGAAACCCGGGCGCGGCTTTCGGCCCTGATCGCCGCCATTGCCGCGGAACGGCAGGGGGATTGATCCCATGCCGACGACCCCCGTGCTGCTCGTCGAGGATACCCCCTCGCTCTCGATGGTCTATCAGGCGGTGCTGCGCCGGGCGGGGCATATGGTCGATACCGCGTTCAGCGCCGAGGAGGGGCAGCGCCGCTTTGACAGCGACCGGCACCGGATCGTGCTCCTCGACCTGATGCTGCCCGATGGCGACGGGCTCGACGTTTTGCGCCACATCTCGCGGGCCCGCGACGACAGCAAGGTGATCGTGATCACGGCCAACGGCTCGATCAACCGCGCGGTCGAGGCGATGCGCGAGGGGGCGTTCGACTTTCTCGTCAAGCCCTTCGATGACCGCCGCCTGCTGTCGGCCGTGGAGAACGCGATCGAGGCTTCGGGCAGCTCGCCCCCGCATGCCCGGCGCCGCGAGACGGAGGAGGGGTTTCTGGGCTTCATCGGGGCATCGCCCCCCATGCTCGATCTCTATGCCAAGGTGGCGAGCATCGGGCGATCCACCGCGACCGTATTCATCACCGGCGAGAGCGGCACGGGCAAGGAGGTGGCCGCCCAGGCCATCCACCGCTTGTCCAACCGCGCGCGGGGGCCGTTCATCCCGCTGAACTGCGGGGCGATCCCGCGCGACTTGCTGGAATCCGAGGTCTTCGGCCACCTGCGCGGATCGTTCACCGGGGCCATCGCCGACAAGCCCGGGGCGGCCGCGGCGGCCGATGGCGGCACGCTCTTTCTCGACGAGATCTGCGAGATGGATCTCTCGCTCCAGACCAAGCTGCTGCGGTTCCTCCAGACCTCGATGATCCAGCCGGTCGGTGCGGTCACCCCGCGCAAGGTCGATGCGCGCATCGTCTGCGCGACCAATCGCGATCCGGTCGAGGAGGTGCGGGCGGGCCGGTTCCGCGACGATCTCTACTGGCGGCTGCATGTCGTGCCGATCCATTTGCCGCCGTTGCGCGTGCGGGGCGAGGACGTGAACCAGATCGCCGCCCGGGCGCTGGTCGATTTCGCGGTCGAGGAGGGGCGGCGCTTCCAGCGCCTGTCCGAGCCGGTCCGCGCGCTGTTCCGCCGTCTGCCCTGGCCGGGCAACGTGCGCCAGCTTCTGAACGTCATCCGCAACGTCGTCGTCCTGCATGACGGCGAGGAGGTGACGCCCGACATGCTCCCCTCCGACCTGATCGGTGCCGAGGTCGAGGGTGCCGCGGTACCGGGCGTGCCGGTCACCGGCGTGCGTGCCCTGGTCGGCGCGCGGCTCGCGGATGTGGAGCGCGAGCTGATCGAGGCGACCATCGTCGCCTGCGGGGGGTCGGTTCCGCGCGCGGCGCGCATCCTCGACGTCTCCCCCTCCACCCTCTATCGCAAGCGCGAGGGCTGGCACCGCGACCAGGCATGAGCGCCGCGCGGCGCGCCGAAATTTTGTCATCCGGTCAAAAAACGGGGCTTGCCTTGCGGCCCGAAATGGAGTGCCTTCAGCGGTCAGAGGCTCGGCCCGCCGCGGGGCGGGCGACCATCGCAGGCCCCCCATAACCGGCCGCGTCCTGACAGGAAGAGGTGTCCCCATGCTGCGCAACCTGATGCTTGCCGCAATCGCGGGCCTGGCCGCCGCCGCGGCCCAGGCCGCCGATTTCAAGCCCGCGATCGTCTACGACCTGGGCGGCAAGTTCGACAAGAGCTTCAACGAGGCCGCCTATACCGGCGCCGAGAAGTTCAAGGCCGAGACAGGCGTCGAGTACCGCGATTTCGAAATCCAGAACGACGCCCAGCGCGAACAGGC
>JANNOT010000179.1:0-5356 GCA_031399375.1 Paraoceanicella sp. | reverse complement strand
GTCGTGGCCCTCAAATGGGTGGTGGCGGAGATGGAGGAGCGCTACCGCAAGATGTCCAAGCTCGGCGTGCGCAACATCGACGGATACAATGCCCGCGTGATCGATGCGATGTCGCGGGGCGAGGCGTTCACCCGCATCGTCCAGACCGGGTTTCACGAGGATACCGGCGAGCCGATCTTCGAGAACGAGGAGTTCGCCCCCGAATCCATGCCCTTCATCGTCGTCGTGGTGGACGAGATGGCCGACCTGATGATGGTCGCGGGCAAGGAGATCGAGGCCTGCATCCAGCGCCTCGCCCAGATGGCCCGCGCCTCGGGCATCCACCTCATCATGGCGACCCAACGGCCCTCGGTCGATGTGATCACCGGCACGATCAAGGCGAACTTCCCCACCCGCATCAGCTTTCAGGTCACGTCCAAGATCGACAGCCGCACCATCCTGGGCGAACAGGGCGCCGAACAGCTCCTCGGCCAGGGCGACATGCTCTACATGGCCGGCGGCGGGCGGATCACCCGCATCCACGGCCCATTCTGTTCGGACGAGGAGGTCGAGCAGATCGTGACCCACCTCAAGCTCCTCGGCACCCCCGACTACGTCCCCGGCGTGGTCGACGGGCCGGATGCCGAGGGCGAGGACGAGATCGACCAGGTCCTCGGCCTCGCCGGTGGATCGGACGACCAGCTCTACGACCAGGCCGTCGCCATCGTCGCCCGCGACCGCAAATGTTCGACCAGCTACATCCAGCGCAAGCTCGGCATCGGCTACAACAAGGCCGCGCGCCTGGTGGAACAGATGGAGGAGCAGGGCGTGGTCACCGGCGCGAACCAGGTCGGCAAGCGGGATGTGCTGGTGGCGGAGCGGTGAGAAACACTCATTAGATTGTTACATCAAGCCTTGTCAGTTACCAAGCCTTTGCTAAAATCAAAGGTACTTAAGCAGCTTTGATATCTAATGCCTCCTTAGGCGTGGGGTCGTAATAGGATCATTTGTGCAGAGAAAATCTTGAGCAAACATCGACTAGGAAAGTGCGCCGCTCAAATTCTTATATATGGCCATCTCATACTGTTTGCCTTTGGACTGATTGTCTTACCTGTGTTTGGGCATCTCTATATAGAAGATGTGGTTCAGATGATTTTGATGGGGTCGCCCTTACTTGCAATCTTTACAGCTGCAGCGTTTCAGTTTATGATTGATCAACCTAATGCTAGTGTTAATCGGACTGAACAGAGAGTTGACAGAGCCACTAGTCTTATGGTAATTATTATATGCTTGTTTTTTATTTTTTTATTACTGATTATTTATTCGGCAGGCGTCTTTCGTTTCCCTGGACTCGATTCAAACACCATAAAATTTTCTGCTGGTTCGGTCGAGACTGGTGTTGGAGTGTATGTTGGCTTAATTCGTGACTGGCTGTTCCCCACTAAAAATGGTGAAAGCCAATGATACTGCAAGTCTTGTCATTGGCTTTTATAGTCTGGTTTTTTTTAGCAGTAGCTGCCCGACCACAGAAAACGGATTTGCTTCCAGTTGATGAGCGTTCTGACAAAATTTTGAAATCTAAAGTGGACTTATTACGAGGTACGGATTGGGGTTTTGGTCCGAGCATATCTTTTCCTTTTACAGACAGTTGTGGCGCCAAATTTTCCACCTCTAATTGTATTACGAGAGGACCGAGAGCAGAATATGGTACTGTTATTCAGTTTTCTGACAAAATATTATACACAACAGAGGAGCGCCTTTACAAATTAAACCTGCCGGATCTCGACGTTTTATTGTCAAGGGCAGTTGAGTATACAAAAGAAAACCTTCTTACGCTAGTCCAGCATTGCAAAACGTCAAAAGAGTTCGTTTATTTAGGACATTCGAGAAGTCGTTTGTTGGATGATCGAAAAGCGAGTACGTTCAACGTGGTGGTGCCTTCTCATTGTATTCGCGATACAGGTGGATACTGGGACTATTTCGAAATAACGATAACGTTGGGTGACGATCAAATAAGATTAATTGACGCTCTCAGTAAAATTTCTATCGATGGGCGATTTACTATTTATGTAGATGGGTATGGCGAAAGAAGAATGGCGCTGCTAGATAGTAATCCTCCAGAGGTAGGTGGAGATATAAATAGAAGCCACTCCATTAGTGAGCGCAACGAACGAGAGCAGTTTTTTGTTGATATGCTTGGAGAGCTTCTCAAATAAATTTAAACATTTTCCCGCCCCACCGCGACCTCTGCACCGATTGTGGCATCTCCCGCTCGTCGGACCCCAGGGCCTGCGGCCGGGCCTGCCAGTTCATCGCGCCCGATTATCCCCGGCTCGAGGCGCAGGTGCATGGCCGCGCCCGCGACCCCGGGCGGCCGGACGAGCTCCATTTCGGCCCGCACCTGCGCATGGTCCGCGCGGCGCTGCGGGCGCCTGCGCCCGGGGCCCAGTGGACGGGGATCACGACGCGGATCGGCGAGCGGTTGCTGGAGACGGGGGCGGTGCAGGCGGTGCTGACCATGGGGGCGGACCCGGACGACCGCTGGCGCCCCGTGCCGATCCTCGTGACCGAGGCGTCGGGGATGGCGGCGGCGCGGGGGATGCGGATGGGATATGCGCCGCTCCTGGCGCTGCTCGAACCGGCCCGGGCGCGGGGGATCACCCGGCTCGCGGTCATCGGCATCCCCTGCCAGGTCTATGCCCTGCGCGCGCTGGAGGCGGAGCTGGGGTTCGAGGCGCTCCACGTCATCGGCACGCCGTGTTCGGACAACACGACGACCGCGCGGTTCCACGAATTCCTCGCCCTGATTGACGACGATCCCAGGTCGGTCACGTATCTTGAGTTCCGCGCCGATTATCATGTGGAACTGCGCTATGCCGACGGGCGGGTCCGGGCGGTGCCGTTCCTGAAACTGCCGTTGTCGAAGCTGCCTGCGGATTTCTTTCCCCTCACATGCCGGACCTGCGTGGACTACACCAATGTGCTCTCCGACATCACGGTCGGTTACATGGGCGGGCGCGGGGCGCAGTGGCTGCTGGTGCGCAACGCGCGCGGACAGGCGCTGCTCGACCTGCTGGGCGACGAGGTGGTGGTGAGCGCGCCCACCAGCGCGGGGCGTCGCAAGGGCGCAGTTCAGGGTTTCATCGCCAACACTGCCCGGGCGGCCGGGGGGCTGCCGCTGCGCGCGATGCCCGGCTGGGCGCGCCCGATCGTCGCCTGGCTGATGCCGCGCTTTGGTCCGCGCGGCACGGAGTTCGCCCGCGCCCGCGTCGAGATGAAGGCGGCGGAGACGGTGCTCCACCTCCGCCGCCTCCACCCGCGCCGCATGAAGCACATGATCCCGGCCCATGTGTGGGCGCTGGTGGCGCGCTACGGGATCGTGCCGGACGCCGACGAGACGCCCCGCCGGTGACCCTTCAGCCATGCGCCCGGTGAAGCACCCTGCGGGCCATCCGTCCGGTGCCCCTAACCTAAAGACTGGGCCTGCGCGTCGCCTGTTGGGCGGCTGAAAAGGAAACGGCGCGCCGATCACCCGGCGCGCCGTCATAGCATGGGACGCGGCGGTCCTCAGCCCTGCAGCGGACCAAAGGGGTCGAGCGCCCCTGTGGCAAGACCTGCAAAGTTTAGCTCCAGCGTCCCCTGCAAATCGGTCCGCTCGAGTGACACGGTCAGCTGCGCCAAACCTGTACGTGCGACTTCCATGATCCCTGTGCCGTCAAGCGCCAGCAGGTCCTGAAGGCTGTCGACCCGCGCCGCTGTCCCCCCCGGGGTGGTGACAAGACCAGGCGAGATGTTCAGGAACTCGCTCTGGCTGAAGTTCTCGAAGAAGAGATTGTCCCCCGCGCCGAAGTCGAGCCCTCCGATCTGGTCGATATCGCCCGTCCGGAACTCCGAACGGCTGATGCGGAACTCGTCACCATCGGCAGCGCCGATGAGGATGTCATTGCCAAGCCCGCCCCGCAGGCTGTCAGCCCCGATGCCGCCATTGATGTAGTCGTTCCCGCCGAGGCCGTTCACCGTATCGGCCCCGCCGATGGAGAAGATGACATCGGCCCCCTCGGTCAGCGTCACGTTGCTGCTCGAGTTCGTGGCGGTCCGGGTCGCGGTCCGGGCCGTGCCGGTGACCGTAAGGGTGACACCGGCGCTGACCGTTCCCCCCTGTCCATCCGACAGGGTGTAGCTGAACCCGTCGGTCGCCGTCTGCCCGGCCTCGAGGGCAAGGAACGCTCCCCCGGCGGTGTAGCTGACCACACCCCCGGTCAGGGTCAGGTCGCCGAGCAGTGTGCCGGTGCTGACCCCCGACACCGTCGCGACCCCGTCGGGATCCACGCTGTCATTGGCGAGCAGGTTCAACACCGTGGACCCCGCGGCAGGCACCGTGATAGCGTCCGCCCCCGCCGTCGGCGGGAAGTAGGGGTTGGCGATGACCGGATCGGGTCCGTCGATGACGAAGGATTGCAGGTCCTGGCTGCCGCCGCCGAAGGTCAGGCGCACGACCTGCACCCCCTCGTTCAGCGTGACCTGAACCGGCGTCCCCTGCTGGAACGTGGTGAAGGACCCGGTATTCGCCGTGGGTGCGGTTGCGGTCGTGTAGAACGACCCGTTCTGTTCGAAGCTCGCCGTGATGCTGCGCCCCGCGGTGTTGGTCGCGCTGAGGAAGGACAGGGTGTGGACCCCCGCCGTTTCCACGTTGAGCGTGTATTCGAGCCATTCGCCCGCGGTGATGAACCCGATCGCGCCGCTCGGCGAGACTTCCACCGCGCTGCCCGTCCGGCCGCCATTGGTGCCGCCCTGTAGCCCCGCGGCATCGTTATAGGCGATGCCCTGGCCGCCATTGTCGTACTGGACGGCCTGGAGGGTGATGCCGTCGGCATCGACCTCCCACGGCGTGGCGGTGGCGTTGAAGGGCGTCTGGACCGGCGTCGGCGCCGCCACGGTCAGCCCGAAGCTGGTGGCGGTCGAAAGCTGGCCGTCCGATGCGCTGACCGAGACGGTGAAGCTGCCCGGGGCCGTCGGCGTGCCGGTGATGACCCCGGCGGCACTGATCGAAAGCCCCGCGGGCAGGCCGGTCGCGCTGAAGCTCAGCGCGTCCGCCTCGGGGTCCGAGAATGCCCCCGCGACGTTCAGGCTGAACGCCTGCCCCTGGTTCGCCGCCTGGCCCGCGATCGTCCCCGCCACCGGCGCATCGTTGGGATCGACGACGAGGGTGAAGCTCGACGTCCCGCTCAGCGCCCCGTCCGATGCCGACACGTTGACCGTATAGGTCCCCGCGGCGGTCGAGGTCCCTGTGATCAGCCCCGCGGGGCTGATCGACAGGCCCGTGGCCGCCAAGCGATCAAGGACCTGAACAAGCAGTACGAAGAGACCGGCCGGTCGT
>JANNOT010000174.1:0-4839 GCA_031399375.1 Paraoceanicella sp. | reverse complement strand
GACCTGATCCTGTTTGACGGCACGCTTTACCGCGACGACGAGATGATCGCCCTCGGCCTGGGTACCAAGACCGGGCGGCGGATGGGCCACATGCCGATCGCGGGTGCGGACGGCTCGCTCGCGGCCTTCGCCGCGATCCCGGCCGGTCGGCGCGTCTATGTCCACCTCAACAACACCAACCCGGTGCTCGACCCCGCCTCGTCCGCCCATGCTGCGGTGACGGATGCGGGGTGGGAAGTGGCCCGGGACGGCATGGAGATCGTGCTATGACCCAGTCCCGTGCGGCATTCGAGGCGCGGCTGCGTGCCATAGGGGCCGAGCGCTACCATGACCGCCACCCGTTCCACGCCCTGCTCCACGGCGGCGGCTGTACCCCCGACCAGGTGCGGGCCTGGGTCATCAACCGCTACTATTACCAGTCGCGGATCCCGATGAAGGACGCGGCCTTCATGAGCCGGGTGGAGGATCCCGCGCTGAGGCGTGCCTGGCGCAGCCGGATTGAGGATCATGACGGCGCCGAGGGGCGCGAGGGCGGCATCGCCCGCTGGCTGCGGCTTGCCGAGGCGGTCGGGCTCGACCCCGCCTATGTCGCCTCGACGCGGGGCGTGATGCCCGCCACGCGCTTTGCCGTCGACGCCTATGTCCGCTTCGTGCGCGAGGCGAGCCTGCTCGAGGCGGTGGCCGCGTCCCTGACCGAGCTTTTCGCGCCCCGCATCCATGCCCAGCGGATCGAGGGGCTTCTGGCCCACTACGCCTTCGCCAACCGCGACAGCCTGAGCTATTTCCAGAACCGCCTAGCCGAGGCGCCAAAGGACGTGGCCTTCGGCCTTGCCTTCGTGCTCGACCACGCCGACACGGGCGAAAAGCAGGACGTGGCGGCGGCGGCGCTGACCTTCAAGACCGACGTGCTCTGGTGCCAGCTCGACGCATTGTCGTCGGCCTATGTCACTCCCGCCCGCATCCCGCCCGGCGCCTGGGAACCCGGCGAGGGGCTGGCCGTCCTGGCCGCCGAATGACCGCGCTGGCCGACAGCGCCGTCCCCCGCCTGCTCCGCGGCGTGCGGGTGCACTGGGATGCGGTACGCGGGACCCATGTGCTGCTCGCGCCCGAGCGGGTGGTCAGGCTCGACGCCGTGGGCCATGCGGTGTTGAGCCGGCTGGACGGCCGCTGCTTCGGCGCGCTGGTCGCGGACCTCGCCGCCACCTATGCCGCCCCCGCCGCGCAGATCGGCGCCGATGCGGGGCGCTTCCTCACCACGCTGATCGAGCGGCGGATGGTCGAGGTGGACCCGTGACCCTCCCGCCGCCCATGGCGATGCTTGCGGAACTGACCCACCGTTGTCCGCTCGCCTGCCCCTACTGCTCCAACCCGCTCGCGCTCACGCCCAAGGGCGAGGAGCTTTCGACCGATGACTGGGCGCGGGTGTTCGGGGAGGCGGCGCGGCTCGGCGTGCTCCAGCTCCACCTGTCGGGCGGCGAGCCGTTGTCGCGCCGCGATCTGCCCGCGCTTGTCGCGGCGGCGCGGGGGGCGGGGCTCTATGCCAACCTGATCACCTCGGCCATCGGGCTGACCGAGGCGCGGCTCGACGCGCTGGTGGAAGCGGGGCTCGACCATGTGCAGCTTTCGCTCCAGGGCCTCGGGCCGGCCATGGCCGACCGGATCGGCGGCTATGCAGGCGGGTTTGCCAAGAAGATGGACGCGGCGCGCTGGATCGCGGCCCGCGGGGTTCCGCTGACCCTGAACGCCGTGATGCACCGCCAGAACCTCGCGGATCTCGACGCGACCATCGACCTTGCCGTCACCCTGGGCGCCCGGCGGGTCGAGGTTGCGACGGTGCAGTTCCATGGCTGGGCGGCACGGAACCGCGCCGCCCTGATGCCGACACGCGACCAGGCCCGGGCGGCGGCGGCCACGGTCGCGGCGGCCCGGGTGCGGCTGAGGGGGCGGCTCGTGATCGACTACGTCCCCGCCGATCACCACGCGGCGTACCCCAAGGCCTGCATGGGGGGCTGGGGCTCCACCGGGCTGAACGTGACGCCCGAGGGGCTGGTCCTGCCATGCCACGCCGCACAGAGCATCCCCCACCTGACATTCTGGTCGGTGCGCGACCGCGGCCTGGCCGAGATCTGGACCGACAGCCCCGCCTTCGCCGCGTATCGCGGGACCGACTGGATGCAGGAGCCGTGCCGATCCTGCGACCGGCGGACCGTGGACTGGGGCGGCTGCCGGTGCCAGGCGATGGCGATGGCGGGGGATGCGGCCGCGACCGATCCCGTCTGTTCCAAATCGCCCCACCACGCCGCGCTCGTCGCCGCGGCCGAGGCCGATGCGACGGCTGGGGACGACATCCCCTTCGTCTACCGCGCCGCCGTGTGACTCAGACCACCAGTTCCTGCCCCACGCTGGCGACGTCGCCAAACACGCGCTTGTAGCGCGCGATCTCGTCGGGTGGGCCGATGGCCTTGTTGGGGTTGTCCGACAGCTTGACCGTCGGGCGCCCGTCGGCGCTGACCGCCTTGCACACCAGGCTGAACGGGGCGATCCCGTCGCCGGGTACCAGGCCGCGGAAATCGTTGGTCAGCAGCGTGCCCCAGCCGAACCCGACCCGGACCTGGCCGCGGAACCGGGCATGGAGCATCCCGATCTGATCGACGTCGAGCCCGTCGGAGAAGATCGCGAGCTTCTGGGCCGGATCCTCGCCATGCCGCCGCCAGAACGCCATCGCCGTTTCGACCGCCGCGACCGGATCGCCCGAATCGATCCGGACCCCGGTCCATTTGGCAAGCCACGGGGGCGCGCGGTCGAAGAAGTTCCGGCTGCCATAGGTGTCGGGCAGGATGATGCGCAGGTTGCCGTCGTAATCCTTCTGCCAGTCCTCCAGCACCTTGTAGGGCGCCTCGGCCAGGGCTGCATCGTCGGGTGCGAGGGCCGAATAGATCATCGGCAGCTCATGGGCGTTGGTCCCGATCGCCTCCAGCTCGGTGCGAAGCGCGATCAGGCAGTTCGACGTGCCGGTGAATCGCGGGCCCAGCCCCTCCTTCATCGCCTCCACGCACCAGGTCTGCCAGAGAAAGCTGTGGCGCCGCCTGGTCCCGAAATCCGAGATGGAGAGGCCGTCGAGCTTCTGGAGCCGCTCGATCTTCTCCCACACCCGCGCCATGGCCCGGGCGTAGAGGACCTGAAGCTCGAACTTGCCCATCCCGCGCAGGACGGCGCGCGAGCGCAGCTCCATTAGGATCGCGAGCGCGGGGATTTCCCACAGCATCACCTCGATCCACGAGCCTTCGAAGGTGATCTCGTACTGGTCGCCCCGACGCTCCAGATGGTAGTCGGGAAAGCGGAACCCCTCGAGCCATTCCACAAAATCGGGACCGAACATCCAGCGCTTGCCGTAGAACGTGTTGCCGCGCAGCCAGGTGCTCTCGCCCCGCGACAGGCGCAGGGTGCGCACATGGTCGAACTGCTCGCGCAATTCCCCTTCGTCGATCAGGTCGGCCATGGGAACCTGGGGCGAGCGGTTGATGAGCGAAAACACCACCCGCGCGGTGCGGTAGTTGCGAAACACGCTCTGCGCCATCAGGAGCTTGTAGAAATCGGTGTCGAGCACCGACCGGATGATCGGGTCGATCTTCCAGTTGTGGTTGTGGACCCGGGTCGCGATGTCGATCATGGCCCCTCCCTGAGGGTGACGCCCGCCGCCCGCATCTCGGCAACCGACGCGGCGAGGCTGCCGTCGAGGTCGATGCCCCGGCAGGCGTCGAGCCGGACGGTCACGTCGAACCCCAGCCGCGCGCCGTCGAGCGCGGAAAAGCCCACGCAGTAATCGGTGGCGAGCCCGGCGAGGACGATCCCGGTCACCCCCCGGTCGCGCAGGTATCCCGCGAGCCCGGTGGGCGTGGTCCGGTCATTCTCGAAGAACGCCGAATAGCTGTCCACCGGCGCGCGGAACCCCTTGCGGATCACGAGGTCGAGCCGCGTGGTGTCCAGCCCTGCGTGGAACGCCGCGCCCGGCGTGCCCTGCACGCAATGGGTGGGCCACAGGACCTGGGCGCCGTAGGGCATCTGCGTGACCGAGAACGGCGCCGCGCCGTGGTTTGCCGCAAAGCTCAGATGGTCGGGCGGGTGCCAGTCCTGGGTGGCAACGCGCACGGGGTGGTGCTCGAGCATTGCGTTCGCGAGCGGCACGACCGCGTCCCCGTCCGCGACGGCGAGCGCGCCCCCGGGGCAGAAATCGCGCTGGATGTCGATCAGGACCAGCGCCGTCGCCATCAGGTCAGCCTTTCGAGCAGGGTCAGGAACTGCTGCCGCTCTGCCGCATTCAGGGGGGCGAGCGTGTCGTCCGACACCGCGAGCCCCGCCGCCGCCAGCCCCTCGAACGTCGCGCGGCCCGCCTGCGTCAGCGCCACGACCAGCCGTCGGCGGTCATCGGGCGCGGGCTCGGCGGACACGAGGCCGCGGGCGGCAAGCCGGTCGATCACGCCCTTGACCGTCGCGCCGTCCATCGCGGTCGCGCGCCCGAGCTGGTTCTGCGACATCGGCCCCCGCTCGACCAGCCGCGCGAGCACGGCGAACTGCGTCGGCGTCAGCTCCGCGATCCGCGCGGCAAATAGCGCAAGGTGCCGCTGGGTTGCCCGGCGCAGGACAAAGCCCACCTGCGCCTCCAGCCGATAGGTCCGGGCCGGGTCGATGACAGGTGTGTCGTGGTGCGGATCGTCCATGACGCCAAGCCTTAGCCCGGGGCGGGCGTTCAGGCAATTGACAGCCGCCCGGCCCGCCGCCAGTGTCATTCGCATACAAACGATTGCCGCGTGCAAGGATCCCATGGGGTATTCCCGTCCT
>JANNOT010000157.1:0-2410 GCA_031399375.1 Paraoceanicella sp. | reverse complement strand
CGCGGGGCGCCGTCCTTGCCCGCCACAACCTCGTAGACACCCGCGGGGCAGTAGCGCTGCGCGGGCTCGGCATACTTGGGCAGGTTCCAGCCGATGGGAACCGATGCGTCCTTCAGCGTCAGATGGCTCGGCTGGTCCTCGTCATGGTTGGTGAAGCTGTAGGCGACGTTGGTCAGCCGGTCAAAGCTCAGCACCCCGTCGGGCCTGGGATAGGCGATGGGCGCGAACCGCTCCGCCCGCCCGGTCGCCTCGGCATCGGTCTTGCCATGGCCGAGGGTGCCGAGGATGTTCGTGCCAAGAAGGCTCGCCCCCCACATGTCGAGGCCGCCGAGCACGAGGCTCGCCGTCATGCCCATCCGGGACCAGAGCGGCTTCACGTTGCGCACCGGGCGCAGGTCGTCCGCAATGGGGCCCGAGCGGACCGATGCCTCATAGGCCGAAAGCTCGTCGCCAGACCGCCCTGCCGCGATTGCCGCGACCGCCGCATCTGCCGCCGCGATCCCCGACAGCATCGCATTGTGATTGCCCTTGATCCGCGGCACGTTCACCAGTCCCGCGGAACAGCCCAGAAGGGCGCCGCCGGGAAAGGCGAGCTTGGGGATCGATTGCCACCCACCCTCGGCGATCGCCCGCGCGCCATAGGCGATGCGCTTGCCGCCCCGGAGCACCGCGGCAATTTCCGGGTGGTGCTTCCAGCGCTGGAATTCCATGTAGGGATAGACATGCGGATTCTCGTAGTTCAGGTGAACCACGAACCCGACATAGACCTGGTTGTTCTCCAGGTGGTACATGAACGAACCGCCACCCGCATTGGCGCCGAGCGGCCACCCCATGGTGTGGGTGACCTGGCCCCGGCGATGGTTCTCGGGCGGGACCTCCCAGATCTCCTTCATCCCCAGGCCGTATTTCTGCGGCTCGCGACCCTTCTGCAGCTCGAACTTCGCGATGACCTGCTTCGAAAGCGACCCGCGGACACCTTCGGCCAGCAGGACATACTTCCCGCGAAGCTCCATGCCGGGCTCGTAGCGCGCCCCCTTGGTGCCGTCCTTCTGGATGCCCACCTCGCCCGCGACGACGCCCGCAACCTCGCCCTGCGCGCCCCAGACGAGCCCCGAGCATGCCATGCCGGGAAAGACCTCGACCCCGAGCGCCTCGGCCTGGGTCGCAAGCCAGCGGCAGACATTAGCCATCGACACGATGTAGTTGCCGTGGTTCTTCATCATGGGGGGCATCGGGCCGGTGGGAATGCGCAGATGTCCCGCCTCGCCCAGCACCAGGAAGCGGTCCTCGGTGACCTCGGTGTGGATCGGGGCATCCCGCTCGCGCCAGTCGGGCAGAAGCCGGTCGAGACCCACGGGGTCGAGGACTGCGCCGGACAGGATATGGGCGCCGACCTCGGACCCCTTCTCCAGCACCACCACGCTGAGCTCGGGCGCCGTCTGCTTCAGCCGGATCGCCGCCGAAAGGCCCGCAGGTCCTGCCCCCACGATCACGACGTCATAGTCCATGGCTTCGCGCGCGGTATCGCCCATGCTTGCTGCTCCCTGGTGGCCACGCGGTCGGCGGGCTGGCGGAACATGGACCGGCCCCCGCCCCCGTTCAAGGGCCGACCATGCGCCTGCGGCACGCTGGCCACCCCGATGGCGCGCCACCGACGCCCGTGCTTGCGCATCGCCAGCCGCCTGCCTATGGTCAGCCTGCGGGCCGCTTTCCTGACTGGATGCGGCCGCATCACTTTTTTGCGGGCGCCCCGATGATCCCGGACGAGGTCGGGTGGCAGGCGGCCGCCGAGCGGAGCCTGCGATGGAAAAGATACCGCTGACGCAGAAGGGATTCGCAGCCCTTGACGCAGAGCTCCACCGGCTGAAATCCGAGGAGCGCCCCTCGGTCATCCGGGCCATCTCCGAGGCCCGCGAGCATGGCGACCTGAGCGAGAACGCCGAATACCATGCCGCGCGCGAACGCCAGAGCTTCATCGAAGGCCGGATCAAGGAGCTTGAGAGCGTCGTGGGCCGCGCCGAGGTGATCGACGTCGCCCGCCTGTCGGGCCAGATCAAGTTCGGCGCCACCGTCGATCTCGTCGATGCCGAGACCGAGGAGCCCAAGACCTACCAGATCGTGGGCGAATACGAGGCGAACATCGAGGCGGGGCTGCTCAACATGCGCTCTCCGCTGGCGCGCGCGTTGATCGGCAAGGACCAGGGCGACACGGTCGAGGTCAAGACCCCCGGCGGCACCCGCAGCTACGAGATCGTCGCCGTCCGCTTCGGCTGAGAAGGGGCCCGCATGGCTGACCCGATCCCGACCCCCCGGCGCCCGCGCGAGCTGATGCTCGGCCTGGGTGCGGCGCTGGTCTGGGGGTTCGTCGTCGTCAGCTACGGGATCGGGTATTTCGGCGTGCTGGCGGGTC
>JANNOT010000156.1:0-5397 GCA_031399375.1 Paraoceanicella sp. | reverse complement strand
GGGCTGGGCGATGCGCTTGCGCTCGCAGCACTTTCTCACCGGCACGGGTTCTATCTCGCCGGGCTGCCCCTTGTCCTCCAGCGCCCGCTGATGGCGCTGGGGGCGGCCCTTGCCGCGATGGCGGGTGTGCGCACCGCATCGGCGGGTGGGCCTGGTGAACCCGCGGATGTGCGGATCGCACCTGCGGATGCGCGGATCGCACCGATGGGAGAGAAGGCATGACCGGTCCCGCGTCGCCCCAGGTCGTGCTTGGTGCAGGCCCGCTCGGCCGCGCCGTGGCCGAGGCGCTGGTCGCGCGCGGCCACCCCGTGCGCATCGTCAGCCGCACCGGCACGGGCGTGCCGGGGGCCGAGGCGGTGGCCGCCGACCTCCACGATCCCGCCCAGGCGATCGCCGCCTGTGCCGGGGCCGGGGCCGTGTTCCAGTGCGCGGCACCGCCCTATCACCGCTGGCCGGACCTGTTTCCCGGGTTGCAGGACAACGCGATCCGGGCCGCGGCCCGTGCGGGGGCGGTGCTGGTGGTGGCCGAGAACCTCTACGGCTACGGCGTCGCCGGAACGCTCCACGAGGGGCTGCCCCTTGTGGCCACAACCCGCAAGGGGCGCGTGCGGGCAGCGATGAGCGTGCGCCTGGCCGAGGCCCATGGGCGGGGCGAGGTGCGGGTCGTCGCGGGGCGTGCGGCCGATTTCTTCGGCCCCCGCGTGCGCGTGTCGGTGCTGGGCGAACGGGTCTGGCCCGCGCTTCTGGCCGGTCGGCGGATCGGCTGGGCCGGGGATCCCGATGCGCTCCACAGCGTCACGTTCGTCCCCGATTTCGCGCGCGCGCTGATCCGCCTGTCGGCGGAACCCGCGGCGTGGGGCCGGGCCTGGCATGTGCCGTCGCCCCCGGCGCGCAGCCCGCGGGCGATCCTCGCCGCCGCCGCCGCAGCCGCGGGCCTGCCGCCCCCGCGGCTCGGCCGCACGCCATGGCTGATGCTGCGGGCGGTGGGGCTGATGATCCCTGCTGCGGGCGAGATCGTCGAGATGGCCTATGCCTATGACGCGCCGCAGATCATGCGCGACGATGCGTTTCGCACCGCATTCGGCGCGGCGGCCGGCGGCGGGGTCGCCGATGGGACTGACGGCGGGACCACAGGCGGGGCGACCGGCTGGGACGCCGCACTTGCGGCGACGCTCGCCTGGTGGCGGGACGAGGGCGCGCAGGACGGGTCCGCTCAGGACGGGCGGGACCGGGCGAGCCTGCCGCGGATGCGCGACAGCCCCTCGGGCGTGATGCCCAGATAACTCGCGATCAGGTATTGCGGCACCCGCCGCGCGACCTCGGGCCGCGCGGCGACAAAGGCCCGATACCGCTCGTCCGGGCCGAGGGTCAGAAGGTTCGCGGCCCGCCGCTGCGACCCGACCAGAGCTTCCTCGACCATCAACCGCCCGAAACGCTCCAGCGCGTGATCGGCCCCGTACCCGGCATAGAGCGCGCCGCGCGGCAGGGCGAGCACCTGCCCCGGCTCCAGCGCCTGGATCCACTGCACCCCCGGCACCTGCCCCAGGAAGCTCGCCGCATCGGTGAAGATGCGGCCCTCGTCAAAGAACTGGCCGGTCCGCTCCTCGCCCGTCGCGGCATCGATGAAGTAGTAGCGAAAGAGCCCCTGCCAGACGAAATAGATGTGCCCCGCCACATCGCCCGCCCGCAGGAGATGGCCGCCTTTGGGCAGCACGCGCACCTCGCCCGCGGCGGCGAGTGCGGCCAGCGTCGATGGTGCGGGCACCAGCGGGGCCACGGCACCGGCGAACGTGGCACGAAACGCGGCGAAGGCGGGGTGGTCGGTCTGCATCGTCCGATCAGACCGTGCCCCGGTCCGCCTGTCCAGATCGGGCGCACGTGGCGGGCGCAGGTTGGGGTCATCGCGGTCCGGCGCGTGAGGGATCGGGCCGCCGTGAAGCCGGGCGAACGCGAAGGTTAACAACCTGCTCGCGTTGCGTGCATAGATCGCGTAGAGTTGATCGAACGAAAGTCATTTTCAGAAAACGAGAACAGCCGTGAGGCGCCAGATTTCTCCCCTCCCCCTCCGTCCGGCGCCACTGGCGCCGTGGGGCGCGGTTTAGACGATGCTCGGGACGGTGGCAGAGGCGGTGGCAGCCCTTCGGGGCGAGATCGAGGCGCTTCTCTCCGTCCCCGCCGACCCGGCACTCGGCCCCCAGGTCCAGATCCTGCCCCTGCGCAGCGGTGCGGGGGGCATCGGCGGGTATCTGGGACCGGCGCCCGATGCGCCCGCCGACCGCTTTGCCCGGCATCTGGACGCCGAGGTGGTCGTCCGGGTGCGCGCGGCCACGCCCGCGGCACTGCTGGCGGCCGAGGCGCGCACGGCGCTCGACCTCGTGGGGGCCGACGCGGCGCTCCTGCGCCGACGGGGGGTCCTGCGCCTCGCGCGGCGGGACGAGGCCCCCGCGACCCTGACCGCGGCGGACGGCATCGGCGCACCGGCCGGGCGCGACCTGCGGTTCCGCGTCGCCTACGAATACCGGCCCGTCCCCGCGGCGGGCGAGGGGGTGATGGACGCCATTGGCCTCGACCTCCTGCCCGCGGGCACCGCGGGGCGGGCACAGGCGGTCTACCGCACCGATGCGGACACCGACCCGCTGGCGGATTTCACCATCGTGAACGGCACGGGCGGGGGTACCGGCGGGGCCTGGGCCCATGACGCCCCGGCGGCGGAACTGCGCCAGACCGGCACCCGGTCGGGCGGGCAGGACGGGGCGAGCGGGGACAAGCAGGGGACCTACCTGATCCTGCGCGACCCCGTTGCGGGCGGGCCGCTCGGCGACGTCCTCCTCCATGCCGACCTGCGCCTTGCCGTGCCCGGCGGGATCGGGCTCGTGGCCCGGTTCCGCGGCCCGCAGGATTTTGCCTTCGTGCTGCTCGAGGGGGCGCTGGCGCTCGCGGGCACGCGCGCCGGCGGGGCGGGCACGCTGCTCGCCCAGGCGCCGGGGGGACCGGCACTCGGCACCTGGATGCGCCTCAGGCTTCTGGTCGAGGGCGAGACGCTCGCGCTCGCGCTCGACGAACGTCCCGTGCTGACCGCCCGCCTGCCGGGTCCGGTCCTGCCCGGATCGGTCGGCATCTTCTGCCGGGGGGCGGCGAGCGCACGCCTCCGGCACCTCAGGCTCACGCGCCTCTAGACACGCGCCCCTCGCAGGGCGCCCGAACGGGGAGGACCCCATGGCTGAGACCTTCGTCGCTGCGAACCTGATCCTGCCGGGGACCTATATCCGGGTGCGGTCCGAGGGCCTGATCGGGGTGCGCGGCATCTCCTCGGGCAATATCGGGATCGTGGGGGGCACCGCGACCGGCCCGGGCGAGACCTTCACCCTCTCCAGCCTGCCCGAGGCCGAGGCGGCCTTCGGTCCCCCCGCGGTGGTCCCGGCGGGACCCTCGCTCAACCTCACCGCCCAGATCGGCGAGCTTTACCGGGGCGGTGCGCGCACCGTCTATGCCCGCGGGGTGTCCGACGCGGCGGACCAGGGCCTGGTCACGGCGGCGCTGACCGAGCTGATAAAGGAGAACATCCAGATCCTCGTGGCCCCCGGCCTGACCACCGCCGCCGCCCTCGCCACCCTCGCCCCGATCCTGGAGACGGCCGAGAATGGCAACCGCGACATCATCGCGGTCATCGGTGCGGACGGGGCGGATACCGCGGCGATCCGGGCCCAGGCCCAGGACAACGACCGCATCGTGCTGGTCGCCCCGGGCTACTTCGTGTTCAACCCCGCCGATCCCGCGACCGAGCTTGCCCTGCCGGGCCAGTACATCGCGGGGCCTGTGGCGGGGCTGATCTCGACGCTCGCGCCCCATATCAGCCCGACGAACAAGGTCCTGGCGGGGGTCGGGCGGCTGACGCGGCGGTTCTCCTATGCCGAGCGCATCGATCTGGTCACCGATCGGATCTTCGCGCTCGAGGAACGCCAGGGCGTGCGGGTCGTCCGGGGCCTGACCTCCGAGGACGGGGGGTTCACCCAGGTGACCACCCGCCGGATCACCGATTTCGCCAAGGCGGGGATCCGCCAGGTGTCGAACGCCTTCATCGGGCGGCTGAACAACGAGCGGGTCCGCGCCGCGCTGCAAAGCGCGCTCGACGGGTTCCTGACCACGATGAAGGTGGACGAGCAGCTCACCGATTACCGGCTCGAGGTCACGGCCACCCGGCGCGACGAGATCGAGGGCCGGGCGATCGTCAACGTCCTGCTCCAGCCGACCTTCAGCATCGACTTCGTCGCCGTCACCATCGTCCTGCAATAGGAGCGCGCGCCATGAACACGGATGTCTATACCGGCGCGGATGGCGCCATCGTGCTCTCCACCCCCCAGAACACCGAGGGGCAGAAGGGGCAGGAGGTCTTGGACCAGCACGAGCTGACGGCCGTCGGCCGGGTCCAGGACGTGCGGGTGGAGGTGACGGCCGAGGTCCGCGCATTCCACGAGATCGGCCAGCGCTACGCGAGCCAGCTGCGCCCCGGCAACGTCACCATCCGCGGGCAGATCGGCCGGGCCTATGTGAACGGGGCGATGATCGGCCTCCTGCTCGGCGAGGCGCGGGGCGCGCGGCCCGCGGGAAGCTGGATCCAGCCCGCCTTCAACGTGACGCTCCGCCTCGCCAATCCCGCGAGCGGGTCGTCGAACATCCTCACGCTCCATGACGTGAAGCTCGACAGCTGGGTCTACACCCTGCCCGAGGACGAATTCGTGATGGAAAAGGTGGGGTTCCAGGCGCTCTACCTGACGGTGGCGGAGGAATAGCGTGCCCGAGCGCGTGCCCGAGCGCATGTCCGTGACGGCCGACATGCTGATGGCGGGGGCCGAGGCGGTGGAGACGGTGACCCTGCCCGCCCGGCTGGTCCCGCGGGGCGGCGCCGACCCGACCGTGCGCCTGCGGCCGCTGACCGTGCGCGACCTGCGCCTGATCGCCAAGGCCGCGCGCGAGGGCGAGGAGATGGCCGGGGCGCTGATGGTCCGCCAGGCGCTGGTGGAGCCCGCGCTGAGCCTGGAGGAGATCGGGGCGATGCCCGCGGGCCTGCTCCAGCACCTGCTGGCCGAGGTCAACCGGATCAGCGGGCTGACCGCGACCGATGCCGAGCTGGTCGCCGCCATGCAGGATCCGCTGGTCGCGGCGAGCCTGCGGCTGAGCCGCGAGCTCGGCTGGACCCCCGCAGAGATCGCGGGCCTCAGCATGGGCGAGGTGATGCTCCACATCGCGGCCCTCAGGGCCGGGGGCTGACGGGGATGGCGACCACCCCGGGCCACGCGCGCTGCGCCCTGGCCGCCAACCGGCGGCTGCGCGCCGCCGGATCGGGGGTGCTCGGTGCCCTCGCCCGGGCCGGGGCATCGGTCGCGGCGCTGGCGGGTG
>JANNOT010000145.1:0-3319 GCA_031399375.1 Paraoceanicella sp. | reverse complement strand
GCCGACGTCGCGGAGCAGGGCCAGCGCGTCGGCATGCACGCGCGCATCGCCCGCGGCAATCACCCGGCCGCCGTGATGGGCAGGACCGCCGCGCCAGTCGGTGACGATCCCCCCCGCAGCGGCGATCACCGCGATGGGTGCCGCGACGTCATAGGGGGCGAGGCCCGCCTCGATCACCAGATCGGCCTGACCCATGGCAAGCAGCGCGTAGCCCATGCAATCGAGCCCGTAGCGCGTCATGCGGACCCGGTCGCGCACCGCCTCGAACCCCGCCCGTTCCCCGGCGGTCCCGATTTCGGGAAAGGTGGAGAGCAGCGTCGCACCCGCCAGCCCGTCGCAGGCGCGCGTGGCGAGCACCCGGGTCTCTGCCCCCCGGCGCCACCACGCCCGGGCACCGGCGGCCAGGAACCGCTCGCCGGTAAAGGGCTGGTCGATGATCCCCAGCACCGGTCCCGCCCCGGCATCGAGCCCGATCAGGATGCCCCAGGTCGGCGCGCCGCAGATGAAGGCACGGGTGCCGTCGATCGGATCGAGGATCCAGGTCAGCCCGCTGGTTCCCGCGACCGCCTCCTCCTCCTCGCCCAGGATGCCGTCCTGCGGCCGATGCGCCGCCAGAAGCGCGCGCATCGCCGCCTCGGACGCCCGGTCGGCGAGGGTCACGGGATCGAAGCGCCCGGTCTCCTTGCTGTCGGCCCTGAGATCGGGGCTGCGGAAATGGCGCAGCGTCTCGACCCCGGCCGCATCCGCCAGCTGTTCGGCAAGCCCGATCAGCCCCGCCACCTCGCCCGCGTCCATCGACCCGCTCCCACCATTTGGGGCCGACCAGACACGGGCGGGCGCAGGCGGTCAAGCCGCGTCGCTGAGCACCCGTGCGAGGTCGAAGAGCCGCCGCCGCTGCTCCTCGGGGATCGCGTAGTACGACCGGACGAGCTCCAGCGCCTCCTTGTCCGCGAGCAGGTCGCCCTGCGCGGCGGCACCGGCAGGCAGGGGTACCGCCCCGTCGGGTGCAGGGGTCTCGCCCCCCACCCCGTCGAAGAAGAAGCTGACCGGCACCTCCAGCGCCGCGGCGATGTCCCACAGGCGCGAGGCGCTGACGCGGTTCATCCCGGTCTCGTATTTCTGGATCTGCTGGAACTTGATCCCGATCTGGTCGCCCAGCTGCTGCTGGGTCATGCCCACCATCCATCGCCGGTGGCGGATCCTTTTTCCGACATGGACATCAACATGGTGTTTCATACGTCACGCTCCCCATTTCGCCATCCCCGGCTACTCGTTTACCATGCATAAACCATGCCACGCACACGCTTCGGGAGAGGGGACGCCAATCCGCTACGCGCGGGGGCGGAGTCGGGGGACAGCACCCGTAGCTGCGTCGGGCACGGAGGTGGGCGAGGAACCGGGCGGGGCGGGTTGCAAACGCGCCCACCACAATCGCTGCGGGAATTGCAAATTGCGATGCAAATTGCAATACATCTGGGGGGCGAGTCCCCGGGGCCACCGATCAGGCTGGCATGTCCCCGTGGGGCACCGGACCAGCCCGGGCTACACGGCTTCCTTACGCGACTCGCGCTTGCGCTCATGGGGGTCGAGATGCCGCTTGCGGATGCGGATCGCCTTCGGCGTGACCTCAACCAGTTCGTCATCATTGATGTAGGCGATCGCCTGCTCCAGCGTCAGACGGGTTGGCGTGGTCAGGGTCACCGCCTCGTCCTTGCCCGACGCGCGCATGTTGGTGAGCTTCTTGCCCTTGAGCGGGTTGACCTCGAGGTCGTTGTCCCGGCTGTGCTCGCCGATCACCATGCCCTGGTAGACCACCTCGCCCGCACCGAGGAACAGCCGCCCGCGCTCCTCAAGGTTCCAGAGCGCATAGGCGACGGCGTCGCCGTCCTCCATCGAGATCAGGACACCCGCCCGGCGGCCCGGCATCGGACCCTTCCATTCCGCCCAGCCGTGGAACACGCGGTTCAGCACGCCGGTCCCGCGGGTGTCGGTCAGGAATTCGCCATGGTAGCCGATCAGCCCGCGCGACGGGACGTGCGCGACGATGCGCGTCTTGCCCGCGCCGCCGGGCCGCATGGCGACCAGGTCGCCCTTTCGCTGCGCGAGCTTGTCCACCACCACGCCGGAATATTCGTCGTCGACATCGATGGTTGCTTCCTCGACGGGCTCGTAGCGCTTGCCCGCCTCCTCGCGGATGAGCACCCGGGGGCGGGAGATCGAGAGCTCGAACCCCTCGCGCCGCATGTTCTCGATCAGGACGCCCATCTGAAGCTCGCCGCGGCCCGCCACCTCGAATGCCTCGCCGCCCGGGGTCTCGCTGACCCGGATCGCCACGTTCGATTCCGCCTCGCGCAGCAGGCGGTCGCGGATCACGCGCGACTGCACCTTGTCCCCGTCGCGGCCCGCCAGGGGGCTGTCGTTGATGCCGAAGGTGACCGAGATGGTCGGGGGATCGATCGGCTGGGCCGGGATGGGCAGGTCCACGGCCAGATCGCACAGCGTGTCGGCCACCGTGGGCCGCGTCATCCCCGCCAGCGCGATGATGTCGCCCGCCGCCGCCTCGTCCACCGGGGTCCGCGCGAGGCCCCGGAACGCCAGGACCTTGGTCAGGCGGAACCGCTCGATCTCGGCCCCCGTGCGGCTCAGCGCCTTCACCGTCATGCCCGCGCGCGCACGGCCGGTCTGGATGCGTCCCGTCAGGATGCGCCCAAGATAGGGGTCATATTCGAGCGTGGTGGCGAGCATCGTGAACGGCTCGTCCTGGTGCGCCTCCTGCCGCGGTGGGGGAACGTGGGACAGCACCGTCTCGAAAAGCGCGTCGAGCCCGTCGCGCTTGCCCTCGAGCTCGCGGTCCGCCCATCCGTTGCGCCCCGAGGCGTAGAGGATGGGGAAATCGAGCTGCTCGGGGCTCGCCTCGAGCGCCACGAAAAGATCGAACACCTCGTCAAGCGCACGGTCGGCCTCGGCCTCGGGCTTGTCCACCTTGTTCAGCACCACGATGGGGCGCAGGCCGAGGGCGAGCGCCTTCGACGTCACGAACTTGGTCTGGGGCATCGGCCCCTCGGCCGCGTCCACCAGCAGGACCACGCCGTCCACCATGCTGAGGATCCGCTCCACCTCGCCGCCGAAATCGGCATGGCCGGGGGTGTCCACGATATTGATGCGGTTGCCGTGCCATTCGACCGAGGTGCACTTGGCCAGGATCGTGATCCCGCGCTCGCGCTCCAGGTCATTGCTGTCCATCGCGCGTTCGGTCAGCGTGGCGTTGGCGCGGTAGGAGCCCGACTGCTTGAGCAGCTCGTCGACCAGCGTCGTCTTG
>JANNOT010000120.1:0-1650 GCA_031399375.1 Paraoceanicella sp. | reverse complement strand
CGCCCGGCTTTGCGGGAGATGGCCGGGTTGAGGGAGCAAGCGGCGCTGTCCCGCTTCATCCCTCCCCCTCGGTGGCTACGGCATTCTCACATCGTGAGTTGCTTCGGTTTGGTGTGGTGTGATTCATCCCGTGTCACCTTTGGTTTGGGTGGCATGATGGATGAGTTTCTGGGTGCGTATGGCGACAAGCGGCGTGCTGCGGCGGCATCGCGGCTGTATGGGGCGATGGTTGAGCAAAGCTCGGTGGTCATCCGCAAGGTGGGCCGTGACCGTGGCGGGGAGTTGTCGGCGCATCGTGTGTTGTCCTCTGCGCGCATGACGCCTGAGCGGACGCTGGACTGCCTGGCCCAGCGCACGGCGGCCGCCGCTGTGGGCCGGCGGGTCGTTGCCGCGCAGGACACGACGGAGGTGAACTTCCCTGGCCGGCAGCCGCGCGGCCTGGGTCCGGCCGGCCGGCGCGGCGGCCGGCGCGGCGAGGCGCCGGGGTTCTTCGTCCATGCTACGGTGGCGGTGGACGCTGACACGGATGCCGTGCTCGGCGTGGTGGACGCCGAGATCTGGACGCGCGGCCATGCGGCTCCGCTGAACCGGCGCCGTCGCGACCTGGACGGCAAGGAGTCGCAGCGCTGGCTCGCGGCCGCTCACGCCGCCGCCTGCAGGCTGCGCGCGGCGGCGTCGTGCGTTGTCGTGGGCGACCGCGAGAGCGACATCTACGCCCTGTTCAGCCGCCGCCCGGCTTCGGTGGACCTGCTGGTGCGCTCGGCGCAGAACCGGGCCCTGGACGACGGTTCGCGCTTGTTCGACGCCGCCGCTGTCTGGCCCGTGCTGGGCGTGGCCGCGGTCCAGGTGCCCCCGCGTGGCCCCGGCGCCCGGGGGCGCGAGGCCCAGGTGAGCCTGCGGGCCGGGTGTGTCGTGGTGCGCCGCCCCCGCAACGCCGTGGCTGAGGGGGATGCGGACGGCCTCACGCTGACCCTGGTCGAAGCCGTGGAGGCGCACCCGCCCGAGGGCGAGGCCGCCCTGCACTGGCGGCTGCTGACGACGCTGCCGGCGCAGACCGAGGCCGAAGCGGCCGACATCGTGCGGCTGTATCGGCTGCGCTGGCGGATCGAGCAGACCTTCCGCATGCTGAAGAGCGACGGGCTGCGGCTCGAGCAAGCGCAGACCGCCGACCCGCACCGCCTGTTCAACCTGGCCGCGCTGGCCGTGGGCGCGGCGGCACGCATCATCCAGCTGGTTGACGCGCGCGACGGGAGCGTGCGTCCCGCCAGCGACGTGGCCACCGAACCGCAAATCGCCGCCGCGGCGGCGCTGGGTCCCACCTTGGAGGGGCGCACCGTGCGCCAGCGCAACCCCCACCCCGCCCGGTCGCTGGCCTGGATGAGCTGGATCATCGCGCGCCTGGGCGGCTGGAACTGCTACTACAAACCACCCGGACCCAAAACCATGCGAGACGGATGGACCCGCTTCGCCGCCATCGCAGACGGATACGCACTCGCACAAACAACTACTCACGATGCGTGAACCCCGTAGCCCTCGGTGGGGAGGGTGCCCCAGAGGGGCGGGGGGGATAAGCGCTGGCCCCGATGCAGAAGGTGCCACCTGCGCCAACCCTTACAACGGCCAGCGCCAACCCCCCACCCGTCCCTTCGG
>JANNOT010000071.1:0-3459 GCA_031399375.1 Paraoceanicella sp. | reverse complement strand
CCGTCGCGTCCCATGGACCCGAGGTCGCCGCCCGATCCCTTGACCCAGAGGACGGTCACGTCCTCGCCCGTCAGGCGGTCCTGCGCCTGCACCTTGGCCGAGGTGTTGCCGCCCCCGAAATTCGTGATGGCCAGGTCGGCGCCCAGCAGGTTCGAGCGGTAGAGCAGCCGCCCCGGTTCGTCGAGCCCGGCCGCCTGCGCCTCGTCCCAGCGATCCGCCAGCGGCTCCATTCCATCCCCCGGGTTGGTTTGGCGCGAGGGTAGGGAGGGGGCCGGTGGCTGTCAATCGGGCCCGCCACGCCCCGATGACGGCGCTGTCACCGCCGCCGTTGACCCCGCGCGCCCAATGTGTTGACGTGGCTGTGTGTTGCATCTGCCCCGGACGGGCCGCCTGAGACGGTCCGCGCAAGAACCCCCTCGGAGGATACCCATGACCCGCACCGTCTTTCGCGCCAGCCGGCGCCAGCTTCTGATCGGGGCCGCGGCCCTCGCCGCCCCCGCGATCCTGCCCCGCCGCGCCTTTGCCGCCGACAAGCGGATCGCGATGGTGGTCAAGAACCTCGGCAACAGCTATTTCGACGCCTGCGCCAATGGCGCCAAGGAGGCGGCGGCCGAGTTGGGCGGGATCGAGATCATCTACACCGCGCCGACCAAGGCGACGGCCGAGGACCAGATCGCGGTGATCGACGCGCTGATCGCCCAGCGGGTGGACGGGATCATCGTCTCCTCGAACGACGCGAACGCGCTCGTCCCCGTGGGCAAGAAGGCCGCACAGCGCGGGATCAAGGTGATCTCGTTCGACAGTGCCATCGCGCCCGAGGGGCGGATCCTGCACCTCGCCGCGTCCTCGACCCCGCTGATCGGGGCCAAGCAGGTCCAGATGATCGGCAAGACCCTGAACTACGAGGGCGAGGTTGCGATCCTGTCCGCCGCCTCGACCATGACCAACCAGAATTCCTGGATCGCCGCGATGAAGGAGGAGTGGACAAAGGCCGAGTACGCCAAGATGCCGCTCGTCTCCACCGTCTATGGCGACGACCAGGACGACAAGTCCTACCGCGAGATGCAGGCGCTGGTGAAGGCGCACCCGAACCTGCGCGGCGTGATCTCGCCCACCACGATCGGCATCCGTGCGGGCGCGAAGGCGATCATGGACGAAGGTCTGGTGGGCAAGGTCTGGATCACCGGGCTCGGCCTGCCGTCCGAGATGAAGGCGGCCGTGCTTGCCGGCGCCTGCGACACCTTCGCGATCTGGAACCCGGTCGAATATGGCTACGCCTCCACCCGCATCCTCGCGTCGCTGCTCGCCGGGGCCGATGGCGCGCCGGGGGCCACGGTGGACATGGGCAAGAAGGGTTCGGCGGTCGTCGATCCGACCGGCGAGGCCGTGATGGGCGAGCCCTTCGTGTTCGACAAGGCCAACGTGGCGGAGTTCGCGGCGATCTTCTGATCCCGCCGCTGGGCCACCGGGCCGCCCCCCCCCGCGCGGGGGGGCGCCTGCACCGATACCCCCGGCAAGGACGCCATGGACCCCATCCTCACCCTGACCGGACTCTCCAAGAGCTTTCCGGGCGTGCGCGCGCTGCACGACGTGTCGCTGGAGCTGCGGCCCGGCGAGGTCACGGCGCTGATCGGCGAGAACGGCGCGGGCAAATCCACGCTGGTCAAGGTTCTGACTGGCATCCATGCGCCCGACGCGGGGACCGTCATGGTCGGCGGCACCGCGCGCCGCTTCGCCAGCCCCCGCGAATCCTGGGCCGCAGGCATCGCCGCCATCCACCAGGAAACCGTGATGTTCGACGAGCTTTCGGTGGCCGAGAACATCTTCATGGGCCACATGCCGGGTGGCCGCCTGATCGACTGGCGCGACATGCGCGCCCGCACGGCCGCCCTGCTGGCCCGCATCGACGCGCAGTTCGACGCGGAGACGCCGCTGAAAAGCCTGTCGGTCGCCCAGAAGCACCTGGTGGAGATCGCGCGTGCGCTCAGCCATGACGCCCGGGTCATCATCATGGACGAACCGACGGCGGCCCTGTCGGCGCACGAGATCGCGGACCTGTTCCGCCTCGTCGCCGCGCTGAAGGCCGAGGGGCGGGCGATCCTGTTCATCAGCCACAAGTTCGACGAGATCTTTCGCATCGCCGACGCCTGGGTCTGCCTGCGCGACGGCGAACGGGTCGGGGCCGGGCGTATTGCGGGGGTGACCGAGGCGGAGCTGGTCCGACTGATGGTCGGACGACCCATCGAGCAGGTGTTCCCCAAGCGCGACATCACCCTGGGCGAGGTCGTGCTGGAGGTTCAGGACCTGTCGAACGCGACGGAATATGACGGGGTCAGCTTCGACCTGCGCCGGGGCGAGATCCTCGGCCTCTACGGCCTGATCGGCGCGGGGCGGTCCGAGGCGATGATGGGGCTTTTCGGGCTGACCCCGCGCACTCGCGGGCGCATCACGCTCGGCGGTCGGTCGGTCGACCTGCGCCGCGCGCCCGACGCCATTGCCGCGGGCATCGCTTATGTGCCCGAGGATCGGCAAACCCAGGGCGCAATCCTCGGCCTCGGCATCCGCGAGAACACGACCTTGGCCGATCTTGCCACTCATCTGCGGGGCGGGTTCCTGTCGCGTGGATCGGAACGGGCCGCGACGCGCAGCCTGGGCGAGCGGCTGGAGGTGCGCGCGGCCCATTGGGAACAGCGGCTCGGCGAGCTGTCGGGCGGCAACCAGCAGAAGGTGGTGATCGCCAAATGGCTCGCCACCGGCCCACGCGTCGTCATCCTCGACGAGCCGACCAAGGGCATCGACGTGGGATCGAAGGCCGCCGTGCACGATTTCATTGGCGAGCTGGCCGAGGAGGGGCTGGCGGTCATCCTCGTCAGCTCGGAATTGCCGGAGGTCATGGGCCTCGCCGACCGGGTGCTGGTGTTCCAGCATGGCCGCATCGCTGCCCGCTTTGATCGCGCCGCCATGACCGCCGAGGCCATCGTCGCCGCTGCGACCGGCGCCGCCGACGTCGCCGCATGAGCGCGCTCCAGCGCTACCGCGAGGTTCTGCTGGCCGCGATCATCGTCCTGATGGTCGCGGGCATCGGCCTGCGCGCGCCCGTGTTCCTGACCTGGGGGAACCTTTCGGGGGTCCTGAACGACACCGGGTTCCTGTTCCTGATGGCCCTCGGCCAGATGGTGGTAATCCTGACGCGAGGCATCGACCTGTCCATGGCCGCGAACCTAGCCCTCACCGGCATGCTCGTCGCCCTTCTGGGGCAGGCTTACCCGGCGCTGCCCGCGATCGTGTTCCTGGTGTTGGGGCCGCTCATCGGGGCGGCGCTCGGGCTCGGCAACGGCGTGCTGGTCGGCGGCCTCGGCATCCCGCCCATCGTCGTCACCCTCGGCACGCTCGCGATCTTCCGCGGCATGATCGTGGTGATCGGCGGGGGCGACCAGGTGAACGCGTCCGAGATGGGGG
>JANNOT010000250.1:0-7387 GCA_031399375.1 Paraoceanicella sp. | reverse complement strand
GGCTCGCGTCCATCGCCTCCTTCACCATGTTCGTGCGCTTGTTGTAGACGCGCTTGAACTCCGAGGCGTTGAGCGTGGTCTTGTAGTGGTCGTTGGCCCAGATGTGATGGACCTTGCCGCGCCCCTCGATCAGGAGCTTGTCGATATAGGGGGCAGGGCGGCCGACATGGGCGTCGGAGGGGCGGAAGTACCCTTCCTGATGCCCGCCGAGACGGCAACACCCGCCACCCTCGCGCCCGATATTGCCGGTGGCGAGTGCGATGTTCACCAGGGCGCCTACGGTGCGGTAGTTGTCGTTGCCCCAGATGATGCCCTTCTCGTAGGCGGTCACGGTGCGTCGGCGGCTTCCGTCGTCACGGGGCCGGGCGATCCATTCGGCGGCCTTGACGATGTCTGCCTCGGCCACGCCGCAGATCGCAGCCGCATCCGCGGCACTCAGGCGGCAGGCAGCGCGCGCGGCCTCGAACGAACCCAAAGCGGCGGGATGCTGGGCATCCTCGGCCACCGCCACATCGCCCCCGATGGTGGAGGCCGCGATGAAGTCCGCATCGACCCAGCCCTGGTCGGCGATGTGGGTGAAAAGCGCGTTGAAGAGCGCGAGGTCGGTGCCAGAGTTGATCTGCAGGTGCAGTACATTCTCAGGGCCCGCCACCTCCTCGCACGCGCTGACCGTGACGGTCCGGCGCGGATCGACCACGAGCACCCGCGCGCCATTCCGCATCCCCGGCACCATGTGGTTGAGAAAGAGGTTGGTCTGCGTCTCAATCGGGTTCGCGCCGATCAGGAAGATCGTGTCGGTGACCTCGTAGTCGCTGTAGCTGTAATTCAGCTCGTCGATGCCCATGTCGCGGGTCGAATGGACCTCGGAATTGTAGGCGGGGCGGTTGTGGATCCGGCAGTGCTTGACCTTCATCGACTCGAAATAGAGCTTTCCGGTGCCCCAGGTGTTCTCGTACCCCCCGGCCGAGCCGCCATGATCGAACATCGAGACGAAGAGGTCGTCCTCGCTCGCCGGGTCGATGACCCGGGCCGTGACGCGCGCCACGAGGTCGAGCGCATCGTCCCAGGTTGTCGGCTGCCAGGTGCCGTAGCGCCAGACGAGGGGGTCGGTCAGGCGCTGCTGCTGGGTGCCGGTCACGTCACTGCGCCGGTTCTCGGCCATCCGGGCGCCGCGCACGGAACCGAGGCCGGAATTCACGACGCAGTCCGGATCGGGCTTGATCACGAGGTGCACGTTCTGGCCGTTCTGGCGGACGACATTGTACATCGACGGCGCGTACCAGTTCGCCGTCTCCTGCGGCTGCTGCGTGCCAAGATCCGCGCCTGACCAGTTGGACGTGGCCGTCCCTTGGGTGTTCATTGGCCAAGTGTAGGCCTTGTACCCGCAGCCGACGATGCAGTAGTGGCAGGTGACGTTGTGCTCGGTTGCCCCGGCGGGAATGATCGGCAGGCGGTCGATCTGACGCTTGTAGGCCATGATGTCGCTCTCCTATGCCAGCACGTTGGACAGGCGGCCGTAGATCAGCTCGTCCACGCCCTCGGCATGGATGTCGCCCGCCCCGTCGATGCGCAGGGTGAACTGCGGCAGGTTCTGGGTGGCGTGGCCCCAGGTCTGCTGGCCGCCCGCCTCGCAGTCGAAGCGGCTGAAATGACCCGGGCAGTTCAGCGTCCGGTCGTCGGCGTGGTACCGCAGCAGCCATCCCTTGTGCGGGCACATCACCGAGAACGAGACCACGTCGCCATCGGGGCCTGCGCCACCCGGGACCGCGCGGCCGAGCTTGATCAGCACGCCCGGGCTGTCGGCATCGGGATAGGCGATGTCCATCGCCTCGTTCGGCTTGAGGTCTGCAAGGTTGGCGAGCCTGCTCGACGGATAGCTGACCCGCGCAAGCGACTGTGCCTGTGCGGGGGTGGGCGCGACGACGGCGGCAGCGGCGGCGCCCACGGCGCCGATGGCACCGCCGCGCAGGAACTGGCGTCGGCCCAGACCGACCAGCTTGTCGCATTTCATGGCGAGGATCCTCCCTGGCTTCGTTCTTTTGCCAGAGACTAGCAATCGAAGCGTGGTGGCAGATACGGGCACGCCGACATGACGCGTCGCGGCAAGCCGTTCGATTCGTGCGGTTTTCCTGGGTGTTCGGATTTCCGAACGCGCGCGTCTGCCTAAAGACCGAGCTTCTGCATCTTTTCCCACAGGGTCGTGCGCGATACGTGCAGCAGGCGGGCCGCCTCGGCTGCCTGTCCCCCGGTGCGCGCGAGAGCCGCGACGATTTCCGCCCGCTCCGCCGCATCGCGGACGGCGGCGAGCGGGCGGATCGCCGCCTCGCCCGCCCGCTCGGGGAAGAGATCGGAGGCGAGCACCATTTCCCCGCTCGCCTGCGCCACCGCCCGCTGCAGCCGCGCGCGCAGTTCGCGCCCGTTCCCCGGCCAGTCATGGGCGCGCAGCGCGTCCTCGGCCCCGGCAGCGAGCCCCCGTAGCGGCGTCTCACGCCGGGCATTGAATGCGGCGAAGAGCTGGAGCGCGAGCCAGACCACGTCCTCGGGCCGGTCGGCCAGCGGTGGGACGACGACCTCGTGCGCCTGCAGGAGGTGGAAGAGATCACGGCGGAACCCGCCCGCCGCGATCTTGTCCCCGATCCGCAGCCCGGCGGTTGCGACGAGGCGAAAGGCCGGGGCGCGCAGCGCCTCCAGCAGCGCGTCCTGGGCAGGGATCGGCAGGCGTCCGATGCCCACCATCAGCAGTGTGCCCTCACCCGCCTCGTCGATTGCCCGCAGGATCGCGTCGGCATCGAGCGGCTGGCGTGCGGCGTCACGCTTCACGAAGGGGGCCGCGCGCCGGTCGGACCCGTCATGGACGCGGCGGGCAAGACGCGCCTTGCCCAGGCCCTGCCCCCCGCGGATCAGCAGGTGCGCATCCCGCCCAGCGGCATCCAACACCTGACGGTCCAATCGGCGGGCGGCAGTCGAAAGGCCCGTCTCGGCCAGCAGATCTTTCATGTCCCGCGGCGGCATGATGAGCGCCAGGCGATCGAGGAAGCGCGCGATGTCGAACGGTTTGGTGAGGTAGTCCGCAGCCCCCGACCGGATCAGCCGCACCGCCTGCTCGATGCCCCCCTGTCCGGTAATGAAGAGGAAGGGCGGGGGAGCGCCGGAGCGGGTCAGTGTTTCGTAGAGGTCCTCGCCCGTGCCGTCGGGCAGCCGGATGTCGCAGACGACGGCATCCACGGGCCGCCGCGGGGTTCGGATCGCCGGCAGGGCGCGGGCGATCTGGCGGTGCCAGTGCACCTCTGCCCCCTCCAGCGTCAGGCGCTGGAACAGCGAGCCCCCCATGATCCGGTCATCCTCGACCAGCACGATGCAGCGCCCGTCAAGCATTGCCCGGCACCCCCGCGGGAAGATCGACCCGGATTGCCGTCGTTGCGTTCGACCGCATGTGGCTGATCCGCCCCCCCAGGCCCCGGACGGTGTCATGGGCCAGCCGCAGGCCCACGCCGCCCCCCGGTGGCAGCGGACCCGAGGCGAGGAGCCTGGCAAGGTCGTCGGGATCGAGCCCCGGCCCTGTATCCTCGACCGTGATCGACAGCACCGCTGCGCAGTTTGTGACCGACAGGCCCACGCGCCCGCCATGCCCCGCGGCCTCGCTCGCGTTCAGGAGCAAATTCAGCGTCACCTGTCGCACCGGCGTCGCGGGCAGAGCCGCGAGCGTCGCGTCGCCCGCCGCGACCTGCCAGGCCAGGCACTGCGAGCGACCGGTTACCTCGGGCTCGAAGAGCAGCCGCAGATCCTCGAAATCCACGCGGCGCAGGGGCTCGCCGGTCCTGTCGAGACGGTTCTGGTCGAGCATCGCCTGCGCAACGTCACGCAGATGCCCCAGCCCTCGAAGCATCAGCTGGCCCGACTGACGCACAACCTCCGGTCGGTCCGCGTAAGCGACGATGGTGTCGGCGGCGTTCAGAAGGCCGCCCAGCGGGTTGTTGATCTCGTGGGCAAGTGCCGAGGAAAGCCGCCCCAGGCTTACGAATCGCTCGCGCTCGGCGAGCCGCCGCTCTGCCTCAGCCCGCGCCCCGACGGCGGTGGTCATGCGGTTGTAGGTGGCAAAAAGGCGCGCAAGCTGTGGGTCGTCCCGCGGAAAGTCCCCGTCGGGAACAGGACGCGGCGCCCCGGCGGTCGCGTCCATGGCACGCACCAGCACGCTTACCGGCCGCAGGAGCCGCGTCACGGCGAGCCAACCCGCGAAGGTCAGCACGCTCGTTGCGGCGGCACTGCCGAGGAGGAGCCAGAGCGCAACCCTGCGCCGCTCCGCCAGCAGATCGGTCACGTCGAGCTCGGTAACGACGCGCCCGACCTCCCGCCCCTGGTAGGCCAGCGGCGACACGACTCGGAGGGTCGGGTCACCGGTCATCGTGATGACTGAAGGAGCTGCTGCGCCAGCCTCGAAGGCCGCAACATCGCTCCCGACCGGAGCGCGACGCGGGTCGCTTGCGGCCAGAACCTGCCCGCGCGCATCGGCGACCACGGTGTGCAGCAGCCGCTGGCCATCCGACGCGGCGTGGGCACGTTCGAGGATGTCGTAGACCTCCCAGACGTCCTCGCGCAGCACGAAGGGGCCGAGGGCGACTGACAGCCCCTCGACATGGAGCCGCGCCGTCTCGACGAGGCGCGCGTCCTGGACGCGCCGCAGCGACGTCAGCACGCCCTGGCTGGCCACGAGCCCGGTGACGATCATCAGCGCCGCGGTCACGGCGGGCACCCGCACCGTGACGGGCAGGGTGCGAAACCAGCTCGCCATCACGGCATTGCCCCGAGGTCGACCATCCGCGCGGCGATCCCATCGAAAAGCGACGCCTCCGCCGCAACGACACCGTCGAGATACATGAGGGCGAGCGCTGCATGACCCGCCCTCGACCGTGACAGACCCAGGAGTGCCGCCCCGCACGCCGCCACGGCCGGATCGCCGATGCGATCCGCGCGCGCGACGAAGGGTGGGAACCCGAGCCATTCCGATCGCGAGACGACGCGGGTGCGCGCGGCAAGTGCGGGTTCGACCACACCCAAGACCTCCCACACATAGCCGTCCACGCTGCCGGACCGCGTCAGCCCTCCCCCCACGGCGCGGACCACGTTGCGATGGCCGAAGGTGAAGATGGTGCGGGCAAAAAACGCCTCGGGCGTCTCGCCCAGGCGCGCAAGGTCCGAGGCGGTCACGACGTAGCCCGAGTTGCTTTCGGGATCAGAGAACGCATGCGTGCCACCGCGCAGGTCCGCGAGCCCCCCCGCCGGATCGTGCGCCGCCGCGATCAGGTAGGACTGGTAGAGCGGCCTCCCGTTCCAGACCGGCACGCCCAGAAGCGACAGGTCGGCGCGGTGCCGCAGATAGGGATACCCGCAGGTCCAGGCGGCATCGACCGACCCGTCGAGGAGCGCGCCGGTGATCTCCTGGTAGGTCCGCCGCTGCACGAGCTCGACCGCCCGCCCCGTCCCCTCCGCCAAGGCAGCCTGCAGCGCCGCGATAACGGCGGCGTCGTTGTCGAGGAACACAGGCGTGAGGGCAAAGCGGATGGCCGCCCGCGACGGCGCACCCAGCGCGGGGCACGCCAGCACCCCCGCCGCCGAAAGACACATCCGCCGCGTCCAGGCCATGGGTCGGACCCTCCTGTCGGCGAGGTTAGCGCGAAAGCAACCTTCGCGTCTTGGTCATGCATGCGCGACGGCCGCAGTATTCGCGCGGTCGCGTTCTTCTGCCGGCTCGGCCACGTCCTGTTCAAGCGGCGCCGCAAGTCCGCGCCGCTCCTCGAGTTCTTCCTCGAACCGCGGCTCGGGGCAGCACTGCTCCGGACCGTGATCAAGGAACGCAGCGATCCTGACGCTTTCCTAACGCGCCCGATCAGCGCTAACCTGCCTGTCCTCGCACCAGTATTCCCGCCGCATGCCAGGCGGCAGAGCGAGGGGGTTCGCGCTTTGGGTGAAGACGAGGACCTGCCGACCCACGGCGCGCCGCCACGCGGCGCCCCGCCCCTTCCGCGACGGATTCTTCCAGGACCAGAGGAAAAACGCCATGTCGATACCCGTGACCCGCCGCGCCCTGCTCGGTGCCGCCATCGCCCTTTCGCTACTCGGCACGACCGCGGCAGCGGCGTATCCCGATCGCCCGATCACGCTCGTCATTCCCTTCGCCGCCGGCGGCTCGACCGACGTGGTCGGGCGGATCGTCGCCGAGCGCATGTCGGCGGCGCTCGGTCAGAACATCGTGGTGCAGAATGTCGGCGGCGCCGGCGGCAGCCTCGGCGCCGGGCAGGTGGCGAAGGCGGAGCCGGACGGCTACACCATCCTGATGGGGACCGTCGCGACGCACGCCCTGAACCCGCTGATCCTCAAGCAGAAGCCCTATGATCCGGTCGCGGACTTCGCGCCCATCTCGCTGCTCGCCGTCATTCCCAACGTGCTGGTCGTCAATCCCGCGCTTCCGGTCAACACCGTGGAGGAGCTGATCGACCTCGCGAAGACGGAGCCGCTGATCTACGCCTCGTCCGGCAACGGAACCCCGCTGCATCTCTCGGGCGAGCTTTTCGCGACAATGGCGGGGATCGAACTCACCCATGTCCCCTACAAGGGATCGGGCCCCGCGCTGATCGATGTCCTGGGCAACCAGGTTCCGATCATGTTCGACAACCTGCCCTCGGCGGCACCCCACATCAAGAGCGGCGCGCTCCGCGCCCTCGGCGTGACCACCAGCGGGCGCGCGCCGTCCTTCCCCGACGTCCCGGCGATCGCGGAAGCGCTCCCCGGCTATGAGACCTACACCTGGAACGCCCTCTTCGCGCCCGCCGGCACACCGCCCGAGGTTGTCGCCGCGCTGAACGCCGCTGCGAAGACCGCCATGGCGGACCCGGGCGTGGTCTCCCGCATGGCCGAGTTCTCCGCGGAAATCGTCGCCTCGACGCCTGAGGAACTGGCGGCGCATGTGACGGCGGAAATGGCGAAATGGGCCCCGGTCGTGACCGCAGCCAACATCAGTCTGGACTGACGTCATTGTCGCGCGTGCGCTTCGCGTTCGGCGCCGCCGCACGCGCGATCCCGGTGGGCAGAACCTCCTCGGCGTCCGTTGATCTTGCACGTCTGAGATGGGAGGCCGAAGGCGGGACTGCACCCAAGCCCTGTCACGGCGCGCCCAACACCGCGCCGATTGCTATGATGACGTGGACGGCCTCGCCCTCCGCCCCTCGTGCTTGGTACGGTGATCGGCGATGATGGCGTCACAGTAGGAACGACTACGATGGCAGAAATCGCGGTTATTGGGCTCGATCTGGCGAAGATGGTGTTCCAGGTCCATGGGGTGTCGGCGGATGGCAACGTTTTGGTCCGCCGACAACTTCGGCGTTCACAGGTC
>JANNOT010000503.1:0-1597 GCA_031399375.1 Paraoceanicella sp. | reverse complement strand
CCTCACCGTCACGCAAATGCTCCGCGCCCATGGCGTCGTCGGGCGCTTCGTCGAATTCTATGGCCCCGGCCTCGATGCCCTCACCCTCGCCGATCGTGCCACGATCGCCAATATGGCGCCCGAATATGGCGCCACCTGCGGCTTTTTCCCGATCGATGCCGCCACCCTAGACTATATGCGCCTGTCGGGCCGCGACGAGGCCCGCATCGCGCTGGTCGAGGCCTATTGCCGCGCACAGGGGTTGTGGCGCGAAACCACCACCCCCGATCCCGTCTTCACCGAAACCCTCGAACTCGACCTCGCCACCGTCCTCCCCAGCCTCGCCGGGCCGCGGCGTCCCCAGGACAAGGTCCTCCTCTCGAACGCCGCCCCTGCCTTCGAAGCTGAGCTCGCCGGCGGCTACAAACAGGGCGCCGCGATGCACAAGCGCGTTCCCGTCGCCGGCTCCAACTACGATATCGGCCATGGCGACATCGTCATCGCCGCCATTACCAGCTGCACCAACACCTCCAACCCCAATGTCCTCGTCGCCGCCGGGCTGGTGGCTCGCAAGGCCAATGCGCTCGGCCTCAAATCCAAACCCTGGGTCAAGACCAGCCTTGCCCCCGGCTCGAAGGTCGTCACCGATTACTTCGCAAAATCGGGCCTCCAGACCGACCTCGACGCGCTGGGCTTCAACCTCGTCGGCTATGGCTGCACCACCTGCATCGGCAATTCCGGCCCCCTCCCCGAACCGATCAGCGACGCCATCAATAATAACGACATCGTCGCCGCCTCGGTCCTGTCGGGCAACCGCAACTTCGAAGGCCGCGTCTCCCCCGACGTCCGCGCCAACTACCTTGCCTCCCCTCCGCTCGTCGTCGCCTATGCCCTGGCCGGCACGATGCGCACCGACATCACCACCCAAAGCCTAGGTGACGACCAGAACGGTGACCCCGTGTTCCTCAAGGACATCTGGCCCAGCAACCACGAAATCAGCGCCATGGTCCTGTCCTCGGTCACCGCCGAAATGTTCCGGACGCGCTACGCCGATGTCTTCAAGGGCGACGACCGCTGGCAGGCGATCAAGCTCGAAGGCGGCGCCACCTATCGCTGGAACCCTGCCTCCACCTATGTCCAGAACCCCCCCTATTTCGACGGCATGACGATGACCCCGAAACCCACCGAGGATATCCTCTCCGCACGCCCCCTCGCCATCTTCGCCGACTCGATCACCACCGACCACATCTCGCCGGCCGGCTCCATCAAGGAAGCCTCCCCCGCCGGCCGCTACCTCAACGACCGCCAGGTCGCCCGCGCCGAATTCAACAGCTACGGCGCCCGCCGCGGCAACCACGAGATCATGATGCGCGGCACCTTCGCCAACATCCGCATCCGCAACGAAATGGTACCCGGCGTCGAAGGCGGCGTCACCCGCCACGTCCCCTCCGGCGAGCAGCTCGCCATCTTCGACGCCGCCGCCCGCTACCAGGCCGAAGGCACGCCGCTGATCGTCATCGCCGGCAAGGAATACGGCACCGGCTCGTCGCGAGACTGGGCCGCCAAGGGCACGCGGCTCCTCGGCGTGCGCGCCGTCATCGCCGAGAGCTTCGAGCGC
>JANNOT010000490.1:0-2983 GCA_031399375.1 Paraoceanicella sp. | reverse complement strand
GTCAGCTCGCCGTCGTCTGCATCGAGCTCCTTGTGCAGGATCAGGAACCGGCTGACCTGGCAGCCCGACAGCTGGGGATCGCGGGCGAGGCTCGCGTTCACCTCGGCCACCTGACCCGCGATCAGGTCGCCGACCGACGGGTGCCCGGCCAGCTCCTGGTAGGAGGCGTACGAGATCCCCTGCCGCTCCGCCCAGTTCCCCACGGCGGCAAGGTCGATGTTGATGAAGGCCGCGCAGGTCGCCCGACCGTTGCCGAACACCACGGCTTCGAGGATGGCGGGATAGAATTTCAGCTTGTTCTCGACATATTTCGGCGCGAAGAGCCGCCCGTCCGTCATCCGGCCCACGTCCTTCGCGCGGTCGATGATCCTGAGATGTCCGGTGGCGGGGTCGATCACCCCGGCATCGCCGGTCGCCACCCAGCCATCTGGATCCTTGGTGGCGGCCGTGCTTTCTGCGTTCTTGTAGTATTCCACGAAGCTCCCGGGCGAACGGTAGAGCACCTCGCCGGTGTCAGAGATGCGCAGTTCCACCCCCGGCGAGGCGACGCCGACGGTATCGGCACGGACCTCGCCATCGGGCTGCTGGGTAATGAACACGCTCGCCTCGGTCTGGCCGTAGAGCTGCTTGAGGTTGATCCCGAGCGCCCGGTAGAAATCGAAGATTTCCGGCCCGATCGCCTCGCCCGCGGTATAGCCGACCCGCACCCGGCTGAAGCCCAGGGCGTTGCGCAGCGGACCATAGATCACAAGATCGCCGAGGCTGTAGAGCAGACGGTCCACCGGCCCCACCGGGCGGCGGTCGAGCAGCGCGGGCCCGACGCGCCGTGCAAGCGCCATGGAGCGGTGAAAGAGCCAGCGCTTGATCCGCCCCGCATCCTCCATCCGGATCGTGACGCTGGTCAGCAGCCCCTCGAAGAACCGCGGGGGGGCGAAGAAATAGCTCGGCCCCACCTCGCGCAGATCCTCGCGCATGGTGTCGGCACTTTCGGGGCAGCAGACGGTGAAGCCGGTCACGTAGGCCTGGCCCATGGAGAAGATGAAATCCCCCACCCAGGCCATGGGCAGATAGGCGAGCACCTGGTCGTGCTCGTCCAACCGGTCGAAGGCCGCCGAGGCCCGCGCTGTCGAGAGGATATTGTCGTTCGACAGCACCACCCCCTTCGGCCGCCCCGTGGTGCCGGAGGTGTAGAGCATCACGCAGGTATCGGATCCCCGGCCGGCCGCGATGCGGGCATCGAGGACCGCCCCATGCCGAACCTCCTCGGTCCGGCCCAGGTCGACCATGGCGGCGAGCGAGATCATGTCGGGGTTGGCGTACCCGCGCAGCCCGCGGGGGTCGAGATAGACGAGCTTGCGCAGGCCGCTCAGCCGCGGCCCGATTTCGGTGACCTTGTCCACCTGCTCCTGGTCCTCGGCGATGACCAGCGCCGCGCCGCAATGGTCGAGGACATAGGCCATCTCCTCGGCGACCGCGTCCTGGTAGAGCGGCACGGGGATCGCCCCGACCGCCTGGATCGCGACCATGGCGCGGTAGAGCGCGGGCCGGTTGGACCCGATCACCGCCGCATGTTCGCCCGGACGCAGCCCCAGCGCCATCAGCCCCAGCGCCACCCCGCGCATGTCGCGCGCTGCATCGGCCCAGGTCTGGGTCTGCCAGATGCCGAATTCCTTCTCGCGATAGGCCGGGCGGTCGGCAAAGCGCACCGCGTTCAGCGCCAGCAGCTTTGCAAACGTGTCCGCCGTTCCCGTGCGATCCAGGATGCCTGACGCCATGTCCTCTCCCCGCCGCCGAACCGGGGTCTGCGCCCCGTGCATCGCCGCTATGCGAGGTGTAGCACCAACCCGCGCGATTTCCACCGAAATTGCCGCGGTGCCTAGACCGGGGGCGTCACATCAGCGTCACGCCATTGTCGTGGATACGTCATCGCGCGCACGCAAGAACGCGGGCGTCCGCTGTCAGGGAGACCCCGCATGATCCGTGCCCTCGCCTCCACCACTGCCCTTGCCGCACTGCTTGCCGCCGGTGCGGTCCGCGCCGAGCCGTTCTTCAACCGCATCGCCGCCTTTCCCGTGCCCCTGAACCTGCCCGCGGGGGCGGAGCGGGGGACCGAGACCTCGGCCGAGATCGTGGACGCGAGCGGCGACGGGATGATGCTGGTCTATTCCGACAGCCCCCAGGGCGCGATCGGGTTCATCGACATTGCCGATCCGGCTGCACCCAAGCCGCTTGGCAGCCTCGCCATGGCGGGCGAGCCGACATCGGTCGCGATCCTCGGCCAGACTGCGTTCGTCGGCGTGAACACCTCCGAGACCCTGACCGCCCCGGCCGGGCGCCTTGCAACCGTCGATCTCGCGACGCGGGCCGAGGTGGCGACCTGCGACCTCGGCGGGCAGCCCGACAGTGTCGCCCTCGCCCCCGATGGCAGCTTTCTCGCCATCGCGATCGAGAACGAGCGCGACGAGGACCTGAACGACGGCGAGATCCCCCAGATGCCCGCGGGCTACGTGGCGATCCTGCCGATCGCCGGCGGGGCCGTCGACTGCGCGGGCCTGATCCGGGCCGATGTCACCGGTCTCGCCCAGGTCGCCCCCACGGACCCCGAGCCCGAGTTCGTCGACATCAACGGCGCGGGCGAGATCGCGGTCACGCTGCAGGAAAACAACCACGTCGCGATCCTCGACCGGACCGGCAAGGTGATCGCCCAGTTCTCGGCCGGTGCCGCGGACCTTGACGGGATCGATACCAAGCGCGACGGGGCCCTGCGCTTTACCGAAGCGAAGGCGGGTGTGCGGCGCGAGCCCGATGCGATCAAGTGGATCGGCAACGACCGGCTGATCGTGGCCAACGAGGGGGATTACGAGGGGGGCTCGCGCGGCTTCACCCTGTTCACCCGCGACGGCGAGGTGGCGTATGAAAGCGGCGCGTCCTTCGAGCGCGCCGTGGCCGCACTCGGCCATTACCCCGAGGGGCGCAGCGGGTC